>PMBW01000199.1 GCA_003153075.1 Dehalococcoidia bacterium
CTATATGAGTTGTCTCTATTATACAGGATATGAGTGAACATGTTAATGGGTTAAAACAAACGTTACAAAATGGGGAGAATTACTATTTATTAGGTGGATTATATATTGTTGTATTTGGGTATTTAGTTAATATTTTAAACAAATATTCACAGGCCTCATCTTCATTCGTAAACCAAATTTCATCCCATTTGTTACCTCTTTCAAAAATATACACCAACCATCTCATTCCATCTTTTTCAAGAATAGCTGTACCTTCATAAGGACCATTACTCATTCCGTTTAGCGAATAGTAATGTGGTTTTACGCCCGCTTTATCCAAAGCATTTTTTAGTTCTTCAGTATTCATCTTAAATAAACTCCTTATTTATATACAATGTTTAGTGTGGAGTAATATCACTGATAAAATTCCCACTAAGTAATTGGTCTATAGTAGGCCAAAAATAATACTGAGTTCCACCACCAATTTGTTGAAAAGCCGGAGCCACAGTGCTCTGAAGACCTAGATAAGGCACGTTAAATTGATAAATGTAAGTTGGTTCACCGATCGAGCTATAAGGCAATGCACTCATCTCAGGAATTTGACCTACAGGAGATCCAAAGTGCCCAATAGGACTGCCTTGTCTACTGAAGGTGTCTCCTGCATCAAAAAGTTTTGGGGTCCAATCTCCTGAAGCTCCGTTATTTGGAGGGTAATAAGTCGTCATCGCTGTGGAAGTATTTTGCGTTGCTTCCATCCAGCTTCCACTTGTATACGTAGGTTCGGGATTTGCACATCCTAAGCCAGCTATCCCCAATCCAACATTCGCTACCGTAACTGCTGCCGCTCCGAATAGAGGGATTGAAGTTATTGCAGCTGCTGTTGGAACTATTGCCGCAGCCATTCCTGCGGTGGTAGCGGCAACTGTTGTCGCACCGGCGATGCATGCTGCTGTTGAAATCGCTGATAATACAACCGGAGCGGCTATTATGGCCGCGGATACTACTAGCACCACAGCTAAAGCGGCGATAACCGGATGAGCTGCTGCAAAATTTACACAACTCTTAATAAACGAACCAAAAGAATGTCCACTCGGATCAATATACTTTAGCGGATTATTACTACAGTAACTATATCTGTTTAGCGTCTGTGGATTATTAAAGTCCTGGCCCGTAGCATCCGGGCTGATAAACCTCCCAATGGTAGCATCATAATACCTGGCATTGTAATAGTAAAGCCCTGTTGCATCAAGTCTTTGCCCCGTAAAAAGCTTATCTGTGCCTAAATTACCCTGACTAAATCGGCAGTTTCCAAACGGAGAGTATTCACTTTTAGCATCGATTTCTTTCAGTAGGGGATTAACGGCTTTAAATTTCGGCGATTATCTCGTTGCGGCGGAACGGGCCGGGAATCCAGGGCGGGTTATATTGAGCGGTGATAAACCCGGATTTAGCATCGAATTTATTAGTTTTTAGCCAAACCTGCAGTTCCTGGATTTTCTTCGCGGTTGTTTTCTCGTTCATATAGCCGGAGAACTTTAACACCGCGGCTTTGTATGGTCCGACCTGATTTATCGATATTGCCGTATTCACCGGCTGCGGCAGACTATCCAGCGTGTATTTAGCCGGTATGGTGAATGAAACCAAGTGCCTGCGGCCTTCCCCGACTTTTTTAGCGGTGACCGGCGCGGTCATTTCAATTTTTTTACCTTTAACGGTTTGCTCGGTCACGGGCGCCGTCATTTCGATGGTGGTTTTTGCCCGGTTGTTGCCAAAAATATAATCGGCCAGAATGTTGAACCCCTCGCCTAAAGCATGATTATAATCGGACTCGACTTCAACCGAAGCATTAATATACCCATCGTATTTTCTGATTTCGAACTTACCGTCTTTTTGCAACACCGCGTATTTAGGAGTCTCAATTGCCATTTTCTTTCCTTCCTGAGTACGTTCATTAATACAAATTACTTTAACTAACAGGATAAAAATCCACCGTCCGCCGGAATCAGCGCACCCTGCACATAGGAAGATAGATCACAAGCTAAAAACAAGGCAATACAAGCCACTTCATCAGGTTGACCGCGCCTACCGAGCGGGATGCGGGACTGATATTTAATGCCGCTGGGAATGAGCCCGAAATCAAGATTCCGCCATATCCGGTCAGCAACCGCACGCGTGCCCGGGGTATCAATACCGCCGGGCAGAATGGCATTAATTTTGAATCCCTTACTGCCAAATTCTTTAGCCAATGCTCTGGTCAAAGCAAAAATCCCGGCTTTAGTGACGTCGTAATGAACGAGATTACCGGCAAAAGGCATTATTGCTTCGATTGATGACAGGTTAATAATTACTCCACCCAATGCTTCCCGCTGATTGATAAACTGCTGGCACATACGCCAGGTAGAGTTCAGATTTGTATCCGTAACTTTTTGCCATAAATCATCATTGATGGTTTTAAAATCGTGCGGGGGATAAATCCCGACATTGTTGACCAGAATATCCGGCGGCTGGCGAATCTCTTCCCAGAGTTGTGTGATATTTTCTGCAGAGGACATATCAAAAAGATGCGTAGTAATTTCTACTTTAAAAACGGCCAATTCCCGCTTTAATTTGTCCATGCCTTCGCCGTTTATATCTACTACGTGCAAATTTGCTCCGGCTTCGGAGAATCTGGCAGCAATAGCACGCCCAATACCAGCCGCGGCGCCGGTGATCAACGCGGTTTTGCCATTTAGCGATGTCATTTCACTGAGGTTTTTAGCAAACATCTATTATGCCTCCTCAGGTGAGATATCGTATTGCTTTCTACCTGTACAGCACCGGCCACAGGAACGCGTCCAGTACGGTAGTGTGAAGCGCAAAATAACCGGCGCCAACTACGGCTACCCAATACGGCCCCGCCGGGGTTTTATCATGCAGGCTGAGCAGCGCCCAGACCAGCGCGCAGGATGATATAGCCACGAGGAAAAGGACGACGCGGACCATTGTCCAGGTGCCTTTGTTCGGTTTATCAACGTAGCTGTAGGTAAACGGCATCCACAGTGAAGAAAACAAAAGCATTCCGGTGATGGCGGTAAAGAATACCTCAAAGCCAAATGTATCGGTGACCCGCGCCGTTGTGGGATCTACGCGGAATAATAAAAAATACGCGAAAGCAAAGTACCCCAGTGCGGAAAGCAACATCGATATGAAATACACAGTCCTGAACGGTCCGGAGATCTTGCCCCAGAGGACTTTAATGCTGCCGGGATGGGATATCAATCCCTGTGCGTAGCTGCCGATAACAGCCGCGCCACCCATCAACATGACCAATAAAAGCATCACCTGCGCTGTCGACATATATCTACCCTCCCACCTGTCTTTAACTTCATCCTGTATATTCTGTTAGTTTTCCACCTTTTGGCTTATTTCAAGGTTAGCACCGGGAAGAAAACCTGCCACGCCAGCAAAGCCTTGGCCGTGAGACTGAGGATAATGTAGACCTTCTCCCCGAACAGGTAATCCCGCCAGGGTCCGATTTTCTTGTATTGCAATATCATATTGACCGCAAAGCAATTGAAAAAGACAAAGAGCGAAGCGATGATGCCGTATACAAAACCGGGAGGCGATACTTTTAAGCCAGGCGCAATAACGTAAATCAAGATAGCGATCCAGGGAATGATGCCCGCGAAACTGCCCATCCAGAACGGGAGTAAATTCGGCTTACCCGGTTTCTCATACTTTTCCTGCAAGGCACCGAACAGAATCATAGAGGCATTAACTCCGAAGATGGCCAACAAGGCGGCGATGTCGCTGATGCCGGTAATTTGTGAAATCAGCACAATCATGATCGAGGAGCTGAAGAAATACTCGATCCAGCGCCCGTAGTTGCGGTTCTGCTGCAGGTTGCGTTTGTACCAGGGGAAAACGAGCGGGGAGGCAATAATAAGGAGAGCAACGGCGGAGATCGCGAGGAACGTAAATACACCCCAGCCGGTACGGATATTGAATAAGTGATGCAGTGTGGGAGCAGTACCGGGCGGGCCTTCCATAAACGTAGCTGTCACCGGCAGAGAAAACTTGTTAGTGAGAACGGCGATCATTACGGCTTGTAACGCCAGGATGATGCCGACGACGATGTTCCATGTGCGCAGTTGTGAAAGCTGACGTTCAATGGTTTTTTCTGTGGTCATGGTATTCCTCCTTATCATCTCATGTACTAAATTTACCCACATATTACTCAATAGTTTTAACAAAGTCAAGGATATTTTCCCTGGCGGATAAATTCCTGTGGGATAAAACGATCGTTACATGTATAATGCCAGAAAAACCATGAAAAAAATATAACAATCTCTGTAAAAGTATTACAGAAATATAACATTTTTTAGAAAATTTATCGGACGAGATATTTCACGTGAGCTGTTTGCGCAAGGAAGGCGCCTGCTGTTTATACCACTGGGCAATGATAGCAATATCGCTGCTCAGTGAAAAATGGCGAACGCCCATATCTATAAACGGTTTAGCCATCTCAAAATTACTGATCTCAACCCGAGGCGCGACGCCTTTTTTCAGCGCCATCTTGATCATGTCTTCCTGGACCTTACGGATTTCCGGAGTATGTCCCTGGTCCGGTATGCCGACGCTGACGGTATAATCGTTGGGGCCAAATTGCACCATATCGACACCTTTAACAGAGAGGATTTCTTCCAGATTGTCGATCGCACTCTTTTTCTCGATCATAAAAACCAGCACAGCGTTATTCATTGCGTTTACCCATTCACCGGTATTGGAACCGATATGAACACGGCGGCTGCCCGCGCCGTGAATGCCGCCGGCCGCGGGTGTTTCCGGACGTACTAACCGTATGCACTCCCGCACGTCTTTGGCGTCCCGGCAATCGCTGAAAAGCACATTTTGAATGCCGGCATCCAAAGCTCTCTGGGCAATAAAACCCCGGGTCTGTTCCTCGATCTTGATCATGGAGGACATGTTGGGGAAAAGCTCGATCGCCCGCCCGAAATTTTCTAATTGTTCAATATCGTAAGTAGAATACTCACTGACATATTCGATGTAGTCCAGACTGCAGGTATTAGCGATTATTTCCACCAGCCGCGGCCAGGGAATTATGACCCGCGTGCCCAACGACGGCTTGCCCGCTTTAAGGAGTTCTCTAAGTTTATTCGGTTTCATTTTGTTATACCCCCTTCGCTCTCTCCCACAATACATTTTAGCCGTAACGTTAAAAGTATTTCGTTGCGACTCAATGTCTAACCTTTTAGTAAGTTACGACATCCTGCAAAAAATATTTCATGTCCGATGACACCTAAAAGGATAACAAGAGTAACATTTTATCACGGGACATGTTTCTTTTCCAGTTCGCGCCAGAATTCCATGCCGCGAATATTGTCGGAGATTTGCCTTCCGGCGGCAACCTGATGCAGGGCATCATTCTGGTTATCGAAGAAATCCTGGTACACCTCGAACAGGGTATTTTGCACGGCGACGGTCGGGGATTCATTAGGCGCCCACATTTTCGCGCCGACTTCAGCGTAATCCTTGCCGGTAAAACCGCGCGGCCCCATACCCCAGATCGGTACTTGCGGCGCGCCGATATCTTTAAATAGCTTGCGCAGTGTTTCCTTGTTGCGTACACCGAATTTAGATTCAGGCGGACGGGAATGAGGGAGTATCACATCGACGCCCAGTTTCACACACCCTTTGGCACGGGCGACGACCTCTTCATCTCCGAGCAGGGCACCTGCTTCGATCCTGGCAATGATGATGAAGTCCTTATCTTTTTCATTGCGGGCTTCTACAACCGCGCCCATCTTGCCCAGATATTCGTCCTGTGACAGGACCTCAACCATATTATGCGCTACAGTAGTGCGCATGACCGGTTTGCGGTCGCTAATGGAAATACCGGCAGCCCCGGCCCGGATGACTTCCTGTGTAGTACGGTAGGCTGCCAGAGCGCCGCCGTAGCCGTCGTCAGCGCTGAGAATTAGCGGAATATTGATCGATTCGGCCATATATTTAGTGCAGTTGATGACTTCAGGCGCCCAGCCCAGACCGATGGGCGGTAAACCGAGTTGAGCGATCGTGATTATACTGACCGGCATGAATACCGCTTTAAACCCGACAGTTTCCGCAACTTTTGTCGACATGCAATCGTAAACCACAGGCACCATGATGATTCCCGGCTCCTGTATTAAACGGCGCAGCATGGTTGTTTTATTCATATCTTCACCTTCCGAATAATTAATGGATACACATTTTGTACAGTCGTTATCATATCAAGGGAAATCATTTTTTGAACCGCTTGAATAATAACTACTCCGCTGAATACAGCGTATTATTTCAATTCCCGCAGGCACCGGTTCAGGTAGCCTCTCCCCTCTGCCGCGATCCCCATCTGCCGGGACAATGGATACATAGCGGCGCCCAGAACGTGGGTATCCAGCGCTCCTTCATAACCTACCTTCTTCAGGTTCTTGAGGATCTTAAGCCAATCGATATCGCCTCTGCCGGGGGTTTGCTGTTCGGGCACGGCGCGAACTTCTACTGTACGCGGACAATCGCGTAAGTGCGTGTGAACCAATCTTTTTCCCAGTCTTAAGACAGCCTCCGCAGGATCGTCTCCACCCCTGAACAGGTTGCTCGGGTCAAGATTGGCACCTAAAGCCGGCGATTTTATCTCATCTATCAGTTTTATTAACATCGCCGTGTTATAAATTGAATGGCCCCCGTGACATTCCATCGCAACGGTTATTCC
>PMBW01000269.1:0-4983 GCA_003153075.1 Dehalococcoidia bacterium
TCAGCGGGCAGGGGATCAAAAAACTGCTGCTCAGCCTGGCACGACTCGAAAAAATATAATTGGAAGATGATATTTAAACTCATTGACAGGATACACGGAAACGTGTAAAGTAAGGTAACATGACGATAAAAGCCCTCAGTCCCCAGGTAGCCGCCAAGATCGCCGCCGGCGAGGTGGTAGAAAGACCGGCCTCGGTGGTAAAAGAGCTGGTGGAAAACGCGCTGGATGCCGGGGCGGCACAGATCAACGTTGAAACCAGGGGCGGCGGACTGGAATCGATCCGGGTGATTGACGACGGGACGGGAATTGCTTCCGCGGAAGTGGAAACCGCGTTCGGACGCTATGCCACCAGTAAAATATCCCGCGTGGAAGACCTGGATTCGATCGCGACGCTGGGTTTTCGCGGGGAAGCGCTGGCCAGTATCGCCGCGGTGGCGGAAGTTGACATAATCACCAGCGAAAAGGATGCGGCGGTCGGTGATGCGCTGGTTTTGAAAGACGGTGTGGTGATCAAGCACGTCGCGCAGGCGCGGCCGCACGGCACGACGATGATGGTCAAGGACCTGTTCCGCAATGTCCCGGCGCGATTGAAGTTTTTAAAATCGACGGCGACGGAGAATAGCCATATCGCGGGCGTGATCAGCCAGTACGCGCTGGCGTATCCGGAAGTAAGATTTTTCCTGAATATCGACGGACGCACGGTATTGCAGACCGCCGGCAGCGGCAAGCTGATGGACGTGGTAATTGTGGTGTACGGACTGGATACTGCCAAACGCATGCTGGAGGTCAGCGGCGGGGAAGTGGAGTGGCAGGCCGGACAGGCGGTGCCGATCGCGGTGATGGGGATGGTGGGGGCGCCGAGCATCAACAAAAGCGGGCGCGATTCGTTGAATTTCTTTGTTAACCGGCGTGTGATCGGCAGCAGGTTACTGACGCGGGCGGTCGAAGAAGCCTACCAGGGTTTATTGATGCAGGGCAGGCATCCGATCGCCGTAATTAATATTTCCATTCCGCCGTCGGAGGTGGACGTCAATATTCACCCGACCAAGGCGGAGGTGAAGTTCCGGAACGAACGGGTGGTTTTCACCAGCGTTCAACGGGCGGTACGCAGCGCGCTGGTAGCCACAGCGCCGATACCCCAGATCGAAGAAGCGAACAAACCCTATACCGGGCAATCAGCAGTCGGCGGGAACCGGTCGTTATGGCCGGTCGCGGGACAGGCGGCGCTGGCGCCACCGCCTGCGGCGGNNTGTATATCATCGATCAGCATGCCGCGCACGAACGGATCATGTACGAGCAGCTGATCACGCAGAAAGCCGGCGGTGCCGTGAAAGTGCAGGGGATGCTGGAGCCGTACAGCCTGGAAGTGACGCCGCAGCAGGATGAGATATTGCACGCCAACGCGGCGGATTTACTCGATTTCGGTTTTAAGATCGAGCCGTTCGGGGAGCGGACTTACCTGGTGCGGACGGTGCCGGCGGTACTGCGGGACGGCGACTGGCTCTCGGCGCTGCGGGAGATCCTGGACAGTTCGCGGGACAAGATGACCGACATCGAGGATGATATATTGAAATCATTGGCCTGTCACAGCGCGGTGCGGGCCGGCAAGAAATTGAGCGATGACGAGATGCGGGAACTGGTGCGGCAGCTGGAGCAGGTGAACCTGCCGAATACCTGTCCGCACGGCCGCCCGACGATGCTGCACCTGACCATCGGGCAGATGGAGAAAGAATTCGGAAGAGTCTAGAAGATAAGCACCAAGCATTAAATCCGAAATACTAAACAATTTCAAATAATCAATATCAAATACGGGGATTGTATCCATTCCGGCGTAGGCCGGGATCTACCGGCACCGGATATCGAATTACCCCCGGCAACCCGGCATGCTGAGCCGTTCAAAGCTTTTCTTTTAGGGTGAATTGCGAAGCATCCGGTACTATTCAGACTGGTTCCCGATTTTCATCGGGATGGGGAAGACAACTCTCTACATTTATTTTGAAGTGGTTGATTACAAAATAAAGTACTATAGCCTTAATTCCTCTGCATTTTCTCCGAAAGACTCCGGAAACACTTGTGTCTGCGGACTACCGCCTGAAATGGAGGGAGACTGCGGGGATGACAAGCAGTGAAAAATAGATTCCGGTGAAACATGAATCTATTTTTGTTTTTTGTCATTGTCGGGCTTGACCCGACAATCCAGAAGATTTTGGACCGCCTTGGACTTCAATAAAAAGGGAACGCCCAACACGAGATCTTTCGACAAACTCAGAATGACAATTTCCGGGGATGCCGCTCCACCCTGAGATTGCCGCACTTCGTTTGCTATGACTATTCTTCTTTTTTGAGGAAGATTTTTAATGTTTTAATCTGGTCGACGCCTTTAAGTCCGTGCGCCATTGCCAGCTGGATATTGACGATGAATTCTTTGGTAAAGGCGTTGAGCGCGATGGGGGTGTCGTTGACTAACAGGCTGAAGCGCTCTTTGTTCGGTTTGAGGAAGCCGGTTTCGATCAGGTCGGCGATACCCTGTACGTCGTCCAGGCCAAATTGCCGGATGTTATTATCCAGGGGTTCATCGGTGACGACGGCGAAGATTTTCTTGACATCGGTCAGCGGCGGGGCGTTTCCCTTGCGGTGCACCTCGATCTTGGGGGCATCGTCTTCCTTGAAGCCTTCGGTGAGGATGAGGTCGTAGTCTTCCCCGATGATCTGCGCAACCTGGTCGATGCTGAGATCCTGTTGCAGGGGTTTGATCATCATCAACCCGTGGGGGTCGATGATCATGGAGGCTTCGCTGCCGGCCTTGAGGTGGCGGTCGCTGTCCTTGTCCGATTCCGGCGTGGTCATGTCGCGGTGGGTGTGTTTGGCGGTGGCGATGTGGTAACCGCGGGCTTTCAGTTCGACGATCAGTTTTTCGATCAGCGTGGTTTTCCCCGATTTAGACCTTCCGACGATAGAGACGATGGGCGGCATAATGCACCTCCTGATTAATTTAGATTGGTAGCAATATATTAGCATGGGGCCAAGAAAAATAGTGGATCCGGTGTTATTTTTATATACTTACCCCTCACTCTGACTCTCTCCCTCAAGGGGCGAGAGAAATAATCGTTAATGACGCACTCAAGCCTTGCTTGAGACGGAATAAGTACGTACTTGTTGTAAGCCCGCCAAATTAGATTGGCAACTATCCTTATTATTGCTTACCTTTCTTTCTTGCTTCTAGTGCGGTTTGCAGGGCTTTGCCGAGCGCGGCGACGGATTCATTGACATAATGTTCGATGTCGCCGTTATCGCAGAGGCGCGTCAGTTCGGGGTCGATCGGGAGTTGACCGAGCAGGGGCGCCTGGGCGGCGACAGCCAGCGATTCACCCTTGCTGGCGCCGAAGAGCCGATACTTTTTCTGCGTATCGGGCGGGGCGAAGTAGCTCATGTTCTCGACGATGCCCAGGATCGGTTTTTCCATCTTTTGCGCCATATCGATCGCTTTTTTCACGATCATTTCCACCAGTCCCTGCGGTGTGGAAACGATGATCACACCGGAGATGGGGATGGATTGCATGACGGTCAGCGGCGCGTCCGCGGTGCCCGGCGGCAGGTCGATCAGCAGGTAATCCAGCTTGCCCCAGACAACGTCTGTCCAGAACTGGCTGATGGCTTTCGAAAGCATCGGCGCGCGCCAGATGACGGCGGTTTCTTCCTGCGGCAATAGCAGGTTCATCGACATCACTTCGATCCCGGATTCCGAGACCACCGGCAGCAAGCCGCTCTCACTGCCATAGGGCCGGGCGGTGATGCCGAACATGCGCGGGATGCTGCCGCCGGTGATGTCCGCGTCGAGTATGCCGACGTTTTTACCCTGGCGTTTGAGCGCGATTGCTAATAAAGCGGTGACCAGCGATTTGCCGACGCCGCCCTTGCCGCTCATCACGGCAATAATATTTTTGACCGCGTTTAGTTCCTGCGGTTTGGCTTCCACAAATTCCACCGCGATTTCAGCGCCTTTGAGCGGCTGCAGCGCGGTTTTGACACCGGCAGCGACAAATTTTTGCACATCTGCGGTTAGCGCCGTCGAGGCCAGCGTGATCGTGATTTTGGTTTCAAGGATCGCGATATTACGCACCAGGTTGAGATCGGTGACGCTCTGCTCGACGACCGGCACAAAGACTTTGGCCAGCAAGTCGCGGATCTGTTGTTCAGTGATCATTCGTTTACCTTCTTTATAACGATTTTGAAGTGAAGAAATACGATGCTTTAGTTTTCAACCCGGTCTGCTATCTGCGCAACGTCCCATCCCTTGCTTAATTATTTTTTTTAGTACCATCATAGGTTTACATTGCGGCTTAATTGGGGAAGTAAATTAATGCCGTTCGCCGAAAATCAAGGTGCCGAGGCGCACCATGTTGGCGCCTTCCTGCAGGGCGACTTTATAGGAATTGGTCATGCCCATCGAGAGGTATTTCATCTCCACATTCGGGATTTGCAGTCTTTTCAGTTCGTCAAAAACCTCGCGGGTGGTCACGAAGTAAGGACGAGCGTCTTCGGGGTCGCCGACCGCCGGGCCCATGGTCATCAGGCCTGCTAAACGGACATTGGGCAGATTAGCCACAGACTGCGTTAATTGGATGACGTTTTGCGGCAGCGCGCCTGCTTTCTGTTCCTCGCAGCCGCTGTTGACCTCGATCAGGATGGGCATGATCTTGCCGATCTGCTTGCATCTTTTGTCGATCTCCTGCGCCAGTTCCAGGGTGTCGACGGTTTCGATCAGGTCGCAGATCTCGACGGCTTTTTTAACCTTGTTCTTCTGCAGATGCCCGATGAAATGCCACTGCGCCAGTTTGCCGACGGCGCTGTAGGCCTGTTCGGCTTCCTGCACGTAGTTTTCGCCGAGGATCTTGATCCCCGCGTTTAATGCTTCGCTGATTTCCGCGGGCGTGCGTGTTTTGGCCGCCGCCACCAGTTCGACGCCGGGGGGCAGTTCTTGCA
>PMBW01000269.1:4993-9393 GCA_003153075.1 Dehalococcoidia bacterium
TCAAATCCTCCCACCCCGACCATTTACCGCCCAATAAATAAAAAGCCTTCGCATTATTGCAAGGGCTTTTTCTGTTTAGATAAGGTGTTAGGCCTGATGCGATATTTCGTTTCAAACGTCAGGGTTAAGACCATAAAATCCAGGTGAGTTCAGTCTTCGACTATATCCGGCATCGAAAGGGGATGACAAAAAGTCATCCCCTTTATTTATTGCAATTGTACCGTCAACCGGATGCCATGTATGAGAACGTATATTTAATAACTTTCAGCTTTTTCTAAAAAATGAAAATTACTATATCAGGAAAAACAAAAATAGAGATAAAAAGGTCTATTGAAAAAGGTATTGACAAGTTGAAATGTACGATATAAAATACAGTTTCCCAATACAATTATGAATATTTAATTAATTGCCGTTATGTATTGTAACTCAACAAACCTGTAATTCCTCTAAAAATCGGTGTCTGCAAATGGTAGCGTAGCTCTGTCATCTTTGTTTGGTATCTGGACAATGTGGAACTAATAGTGAAACCGACCAGGATCGTAGTTCAGTTTTGCCGATTACAACAGAGGCGGTAACAAGATGAAGAAATATTTTATTATTTGTTGCTCTTTCGTATTAGCACTGATGTTAATGCTTTCAACGGCTGTTGTTGACGGCGCTCAAAAAAGTGATACGGCGGTATTGACAGTAATCAAAGTGGTTGACAATACGGGACTGCTGCGGACTGACAAGGATGGGAAACAAGCCAGGGACTTTTCAATCAAAGTTAGTCCCGGGCCTACCTTTCCCGGTGCTACCGGGGCGGGTTTGACCGGAACTACTAATATTGAACTAACCCCGGACCCCGCAGGCCAAACCTATACTGTGAGTGAAACTACTGTAGACAAATATGTGGGAACATTCAGCGGTGACTGTGATGCTGCCGGGCGTGTCATGCTTCGTCCCGGAGAACATAAGACTGTTACCATTACCAATACCCGTGTTACCAAAGGTGATAGCAAGGGCACTGCCTTATTGACAGTGGTCAAGGTGGTTGACAACACCGGAGTCCTCAATACCGATAAGGATGGGAGACTAGCCAAGGACTTCGTTATCACTATCAATCCCGGTCCCACTTTCCCCGGCGGTTCCGGGGCGGATCTGAAGGGAACTACTAACGTCGGAGTAACTCCCAAAGCTGAAGGCCAGATCTATACCGTGAGTGAAACCACAATAGACAAATATGTGGGGACATTCAGCGGTGACTGTGATACTGCCGGGCATGTTACTATTTACCCCGGTGAACATAAAACTGTTACCATCACCAATACCCGTGTTACCAAAGGTAATAGCAAGGGTACCGCTGTATTGACAGTGATCAAGGTGGTTGACAACACGGGAATCCTCCGGACTGATAAGGATGGGAGACAAGCCAGGGACTTCGTTATCACTGTCAATCCCGGGCCCACTTTTCCCGGCGGTTCCGGGGCGAATCTGACCGGGACTACAAACGTCGGACTAACCCCTAAAGCTGAAGGCCTTACCTGTACTGTGAGTGAAACCACTTTAGATAAATACGTGGGTACATTCAGTGGTGACTGCGATGCTGCCGGTCATGTTACTATTTATCCCGGTGAGCACAAGACTGTTACCATCACCAATACTCGTGTGACCAAGGGTGATAGCAAGGGTACAGCCGTATTGACAGTGGTCAAGGTGGTCGGAATCCTCAATACCGATAAGGATGTGAGACTTGCCAAGGACTTCGTTATCACTGTCAGTCCCGGGCCTACCTTTCCCGGCGGTACCGGAGCGGATCTGAAGGGAACTACCAACGTCGGACTAACCCCGAAAGCTGAAGGTCTTACCTGTACTGTGAGTGAAACCACCTTAGACAAATATGTGGGTATATTCAGCGGCGACTGTGATGCCGCCGGTCATGTTACTATTTATCCCGGAGAGCACAAGACTGTTACCATCACCAATACCCGTGTTACCAAAGGCGATAGCAAGGGTACCGCCTTATTGACATTGATCAAGGTGGTTGACAACACCGCACTCCCCCGTAACGATAAGAATGGGAAACAAGCCAAGGACTTCGTTATCACTGTCAGTCCCGGGCCTACCTTCCCGGGTGGTTCCGGGGCGAATCTGAAGGGAACCACCAATGTCGGGCTAACCCCTAAATCTGAAGGCCAGATCTATACCGTGAGTGAAACTACTTTAGATAAATACAATGGTGCATTCAGTGGTGACTGCGATGCCGCCGGTCATGTCACTCTTCATCCCGGTGAGCACAAGACTGTTACCATCACCAATACCTTTGATAATACAAAACCAATCCATTGACGGCCATGATTCATCAAACGAATGTAACCAAAGACAGGGGGTCAGAGGTGTAAATTTTCCCGCCCCGACCATTTTTACGGCTCAATAAACAAAAGCCTTACATTATTAAACAATAAACCGGTGTAAGGCTTTTTTAATAAATGGCGCTACTTTGGCTCTTGCGTAATTGGTAATGTAACACTAGAATGGCCATAGGAATTTCCTTTACCGGTGGTTGAGTTTTATACAAAACTCGATTATACTATGGACAACTTGGGTTTTTGGCAACCCGAAATATTTTAGGAGGTTGAACCAATGAGTGAAGCAAAAGGCAAAACGAGTATGGGTATGGAACAAAACCTGGAAGGATTACTTTGCTATGTCCTTGCGTGGGTGACAGGGATAATTTTCCTTCTAATGGAAAAGGAAAATAAATTTGTACGTTTTCACGCTGTCCAGTCAATTGTAGTATTTGGTGCTTACACTGTGGTAGCAATAATTCTGAGCTTCATCCCTGTTGTTGGTTGGATCATCAGCTTAATTCTCGGCATATTAGCGTTGATATTATGGGTATTTCTAATGATGAAAGCTTATCAGGGCACTATGTACAAACTACCCATCGCGGGAGACCTCGCAGAAAAATATAGTAAACCAATGGTCGATAATAAACCTGCCGATAATAAGCCGACCGATACTAAACCTGAAGAAAAGAAATAAACCACAGCTGATAAAAAACCTGTGTGGTGAGTGTCAGATATAGAATTGATGAGAAAAGCCATTCAGGTGTTGTATAACAAAAATTAGCCATTAGCCGTTGAATAATATTAATTTAATACTAAGTCACATTTTCTGCCGGCTGTATGAGGGGCAGTGGCCGGAGGGGCAAATTCTCCTACACCAACCATTTAACGCCCAATAGGTGAAAAGGGGAGCAGTTCATTGATTGCTCCCCTTTTTTTGTTGATAGAGTGCAGCCGTGAATTGACAAGTTTTAGTGAATATGTCAGGATGTGAATCAGATAGTGGAAAGGCCGAAAGGGGAAGATATGAAGCTGAAAATAGTATTGGAACCAAGCGAAGAAGGGGGATTTACCGTTTTTGTTCCGGCTCTTCCAGGCTGCATTAGTGAAGGTGATTCCCGCGAGGAAGCCTTAAAAAATATTAAAGAAGCAATAAAACTTTATCTGGAACCAACTGAGGATGATCATATTGCCAAAGACAAAGCTGAAACGGTCGAATTAGCTATATGAGTTCTATTCCCAGTCTTTCCTACCGTGAGGTACTCAGGGCTTTACAAAGGGACGGCTGGGTGATAATACGTCAACGTGGCAGCCATATCCGTCTTCAAAAACACCTGGGGGACAGAACTTTAAAAATAACAGTTCCTGCGCATATACCCGTTAAACGTTCAACGTTAAGTCATATTCTTAAACAAGCTGAGATTGAGGTGGACAGCTTTTTAAAATTACTGTAGATATTCCCGCAAAATCCTCCCACCCATACGTTTATTGGTTCGGTAAGACGAAGGGGAGCATTTATTGCTCCCTTTTTTTGTTGATAGAGTTCTAACCTTTACGTTTTAGAACCGCAAACAGGGGCGAGCCTTCCTGGGANNAATGGAATTTGTCGTCGACATCAAGATATTCGGCTTCGTTGGGATGATTGAACACCGTCACCAGTTCCCACATATCGCCGCTTAATTTGTTCAGCATCGCTTCGGTTTGGCTAAACAGTTTGGGCAATTGGACGATTTTGTATTCAAAGTTTGGCGTTTTGACCATATTATCCCTCCCGAAATCATTTTAATAATCACTTGAATCAGTACGAATAATAGTAGCGCCCCGGCTATGGAATAGTTATAAAATCCGCCAGAAAAATGTTCCAAAAGTGTGACATTTAGGAGTTATCAAAATTCAGAATATATCCTGATCTCTTTCACCTTGATTTTAGCCGCGGGGCTGGTTACACTTTTTAGAGGGGATAAGAATTATTCGCTGAACATGGGAGGTCACTGAAAATGCCTAAAATCGCACTGGGCGCTCAAACTTTACTTTTACCTTTACCCACGGTATTGGTTGGATCAAATGTCGATG
>PMBW01000134.1 GCA_003153075.1 Dehalococcoidia bacterium
GAAAGGGATATAGTTCCGCAGTCAAAATGTACTCTAATCTCGGAACTCGTAACTGACTGCCGGCCGCTCGTTATTTGCATTTGTTTTTACCACCGTCTTATAATTACGGCATGAAAAACAAAGCGGAACAAGCCAGCGCATTGATGCTGGAACACCACCTCAATTGTGCGCAATCGCTGGTCTCTACCTATTGTGAAGACTTCGGCCTGGACCGCAATCTGGGCTTGAAAGTGGTGATGGGATTCGGCGGCGGGATGGCACGCACGGGCAAGACCTGCGGCGCGGTAACGGGCGCTTATGTTATTTTGGGACTATCGCAGAGAATTAATGAGAATAACCCGCGCGAGAGTATTGAACGGACTTACAATCTTATCCACGACTTTAACCGGCAATTCCTGGCGCTGCACGGTTCATTGTTGTGCAAACTGCTGATAAAATACGATTTATCTGTGCCGGAGCATCTGGCAGAAGCACGGGCGAAACGCATTTTTTCGATCACCTGTCCGGAACTGGTCGGAGATGCCGCGAAAATCCTGGAAACGATTCTCGCTACTTATTAAAAAGCACCAGCACAATGTCCCCGTCCTGAACTTCGTAGTCGCGTCCTTCAATGTGCTTTTTCCCGGCCTTGGCGACGGCGGCTTCACTGCCCAATTCCATCAGGTCGTTATATTTGATGACTTCCAGCCTAATGAACCCTTTCTCCATATCTTTATGGATCCTGCCGGCGGCGACGGGAGCTTTATCATTTTTCTTGGTCGTCCAGGCGCGTACTTCATCCTCTCCGACGGTGAAGAAATTGATCAAACCCAGAATTTTATAGGCGGCGTGCATCAATCTTTCCATCGATGATTCCGCCAGTCCCAAATCTTTTAAAAATTCCTTCTGTTCTTCGGGCGCGAGCTGGCTGATATCGGCTTCATCTTTGCCGCAAACGGTGATCACTTCGGCGTTTTCCCCCGCGGCAATCTGTTTTAAGGCTGTTACGTATTTATTATCGGCATCTGCCATGGTTTTAATGTTAGCGATGTAAAGCACGGGCTTCAAAGACACCAGGTTGCATTCAAACACACTGGCCATTTCCTGCGCCGTCAGTTTTTGCTTGCGCGCCGGGATGCCTTGCTGAACGGCCGCATAGATTTTTTGACAGTTTTCATTATCGCGGATCGCCTCTTTATCGTTGGATCTGACCTTCTTTTCCAGACGCACCAGTTTGTTTTGCANNGCTTCCACGTCTTTGATGTGGCCTAAAAGTTTAGAGCCGCGGCCTTCACCGGCAGAGGTCGTCTGCAAGCCGGGAATATCCACGATTTCTAATGTCGACCAGACAGTTTTGCGCGGGTGGTACATTTCCACAAATTTGTTNNCCGCAAGAAGGCAACCCTACCAGTCCTACGCTTAAGCCCATTTTCGTATCCTTTCCGTTAGTTCGTTTCTATCATGCTGAGCCCGACAATTAAGTAACAATCACCGTTTTTCTGCGAAGCATCTAATAACCATCGGATTTTAGAACAAATACTTCGCCTGATTAAATTGGGTCAGAACGATAGAGAACTTTCAGTGATTCTGTCCAAATACCATTATAGAGTATAAAGCCCAATTCACAAAATCGAGGGCTGAGAGCGTTTTGTGCTATAATCCGTTTTAATTCCACAATAAGGAGTAAGCAATTGAAAGTTGTTGCTGTCTGCGGTTCACACCGCAAAGGGAATACCGAATGGATACTGAAAACGCTGCTGGCAAATTGTGAACAAAGCGGCGCCGAAGTTGAGTTGATCCTGCTTCGTAAAACCAATATTAAAACTTGTCTTGGTTGTCTTTCCTGCGAAGGTGATGGAAAAAATCGACCGGGTGTTTGTAAGATCAAAGACGATATGAACGGAATCTACTTCAAATTGCTGGAAGCGGATTGTCTGGTTTTCGGCACGCCGGTTTACTTCGACCTGATGTCCGGGCTGCTGAAGAATTTTATGGATAGAACCTGCGCCATCTGGCCGAAACTGAATGGCAAACCGGTGGCCGGGGTCGCTGTGGCAGAAGAAGGCATCGGGCAGGCAATTCACAATCTGCAGTCNNTGCTGAAACTGGCCGACAAGATAACTGATCTAGGGCAATAAGGTAGTTAAATCGTGCACAATCCAGAGCAGAAGAGTAAGTCGAAGGTTTTCACGCCGGGCAAAATCGGTGATCTGACACTGCGTAACCGCACGATCAGATCCGGCTGTTTCGAAGGGATGTGTTCAAATGCTACACCCGGTGAGGCGTTGATCGAGCATCACCGCAAAGTGGCTGCCGGCGGCATCGGTATGACCACTGTGGCCTATTGCGCGGTGTCACGCGACGGAGTGGCTTTCGGCCACGAAATGTGGATGCGCGAAGAAATTATTCCCACCTTGAAACGGCTGACGGACGGTGTGCATAAAGAGGGCGCTGCGGTATCCATCCAGCTGGGGCATTGCGGCTTCTTTGCCAACAGATCAGTCATCGGCAAAACCCCGATCGGCCCATCACGTAAATTCTGCTTATTCCGCTACAGCATTTGCCGCGCCATGAACGAAGAAGATATAGACCGCGTCCGTGAGGACTTCGGCAACGCCGCGAAAATGGCCGTCCGGGCCGGGTTTGATGCAATCGAACTTCATGCCGGACACGGCTACCTGCTGAGCCAGTTCCTCTCTCCCTGGACGAACAACCGTAATGACCAATACGGCGGTTCGCTGGAAAACCGGCTGCGGTTTCCTGTTTCAATAATTAAACATGTCAGGGAAGTCGTCGGGCCGGGTTACCCGATACTGATAAAAATGAATTGCGAGGACGGATTCAAAGGCGGGTTAAGCATCGAGGAAGCGGTGCAAGTCGCCAAAGCATTCGAGGATGCAGGGGCCGGTATGTTGGTGCCGAGCTGCGGATTTACCGCGCGTACTTCTTTCTACATGATGCGCGGCAATGTGCCGATATGGGACTATGTAAAATCGGAAAAGAATCCCGTTACCAAGGCTGGGATGGCGTTATTCGGGCGGTTGATCGTCAAGGAAATCCCGTTTCAACCCCTTTTCTTATTTGATATGGCAAAGCGTATTAAAGACGCGGTAAAGATCCCGGTTGCCTGCATCGGCGGGGTCTGCTCGGTTCAGGATATGGATAAAGCTATGCAGGCAGGTTTCGAGTTTGTGCAGATCGGCCGCGCCACTATCAGGGATCCAAATGTGATCGACAAAATGCAAACCGGTGAGATCACCGCCTCAGACTGCGACCACTGCAACCGTTGCGTCGCCGCCATGGCCGCGACGGGAGTGACGTGCGTAGCGGAGACCAAGGGATTGATGAATAAGTAGCGGATCATATAACAAAAAACAGGGGAGCAGCTGCCCCTGTTTCTAGTTACCATCGATCGTGCTTTACCCCGCGGTTTTGCTTTTATCCGGTTCCGGCGGCTCCACGTGGATGATCACGCGTTTGAGCTGATTAAAATGGTCCCTTAAAATGCTTTCCATCTCGATCGTTAGTTCGTGGGCTTCCAGGATCGGCAGGTTCGGGGCTAGAGTGCAGTGGAACGATACCGATAATTCGTTGCCGTAGTGGAAAATGCTGATATTGTGACAATCGATCACCCTCGGCAGCTTTACCGACAGCTTTTTAATCTCGTCCTGTACGTCCTTGGAACTGGCCGGACTGGCGGCGTGGCGTACTTCTTTATCACCCACCGGTTCAATGTGGATGATAATACTATCCAGTTCGGGGGATTCCTTTTTTAAAGCATCTTCCAGTTCGGTTATCCGGGTATGTGCTTCCATTACTGTTAGATCATCCGGCACTTCAGCATGCATATCCAGGCTCGTATGTCCGCCGACATCATGCGCTTGCAGACTGTGTACGCTCATCCCGTTGCGCGCGGCCACACTCCTGACTGTCTCCACCAGACTTTTCTCATCATCGACGATCGGATCGATGTGCACCATCACATCAGAGCGTGGTAAAAGCTTCTGAATCAATGTCTCGGCGCTCGTAGCGACACTGTGGGCTTCTTCAAAACTGGTCGTGCGCGGCACTGCCAGTGTTATATCCACAAAAGTCGCCGGCCCGCTCTGCCTGGTGCGGATGCGCCGCACTGCCGCCACACCGGCTAACTTGCTTACCTCGCGTTCGATGTCCGCGCTGATTCCTTTTGGCGCGCTGTCCAGTAAGGCGGCAATCGTCTTCTTTCCCAGCCTCAGGCTAACGTAAATAACAATGACGGACACGCCTAAGGCGGCGAACGCATCGGCATGGTGTAACCAGTGGGCTAACGTAGGCGAATTCGTGACTACTTTCTCGCCGATAAACACCGCGATCAACCCCAAAATGACCACCGTCGAAGACCAGACGTCCGTGGAGAAATGCAAAGCATCGGCTTCCAGCGCCTGGCTCTCGTGTTTTTTAGCGATCCGCATCAGGGCGCGCGACCGCGTCAGATCGATGCCGATAGATACAATCATGACCACAAAGCTCCAGTAAGTAACCTCGATGGACACTTCCTGGAAAAATAAACGGTGAATAGCTTCGTAAACGATCCATGCGCAGGTTCCGAGCAGTAATAACGTCTCTACCATGGCCGATAGATTCTCTACTTTACCGTGGCCGTAATTGTGTTCAGTGTCCGGCGGGCGCCCGGAAGCGCGCACGGCAAAATAAGTCACACCGGCGGCAATCAGATCCAGGCCGCTGTGGGCAGCTTCTGCGAGAATACCAAGGCTATGCGTCAGTAAACCGACGACAATTTTCATTCCCGTGAGAAATATGGCGGCAAGTACTGACGAAAGCGCTACTTTTCTTTTTTCACGCTCGACATTATTCAGAACAGTTTTTACCATGATATATTCAGAATATTCCCTATCGATTCAGGCCGATTTGACCTGGTACCTTTCAAGGTTTAACACCAATGATATAACGTGGTGTCTCCGATTGTAAAGTCTGCCGGGACCGTTCGGATAATAAAATCCGGTAAGCCGAGATTTAAGCTACCTTACTAAAATCCNNACCGTAAGGTCGTGGGAAATTTATTTTGAAGAATGAGAGACACTAATTTGTTAAGACGGCTTTCTGTATCTCTTTGATCAGCTCTTTTCTCTTTGCCTCATCATGCAGCCATTCCTGCTTGAGTTTTTTCCAGGTGGCGGGGCACTCTTTATAATCTACGCCTACAATTTTATGGAAAGCCTGATCGATCTGTTTCCTGTTCTGGGGAGTTATTTCAATGTTGGCTTCTTTCAGTATGTCTTTAAGGTGACCTAAATAACATGACATAATCCTGTCCCTCCCTCACGTAGTGAAGTTAGTTTATTCTTGTTATCCGGAGGTGTCAAGAGAAAAATGATACTTTACATAAAAAGGCCATTTCTTTTTATATCGCAATCTGACACACCTGCGCGGAGATGCGCATAAAGGATATGCTTTTATCTGACTACAAGTCCCGCCATAATTGCCAGCATGGTGGCGGCGGCCATTACCGACCCGATTTGTCCGCCGGTATTAGCGCCTACGGCATGGAACAGTAAGAAACTGCGTGGATTGGCCTTTTGACCTTCTTTCTGGACGACGCGGGCAGACATGGGGAAGGCGGAGGTCCCGGCAGCGCCGAGCAGGGGATTGATCTTACCCTTAGTGACCAGGTACATAAACTTACCCAGCAGCATACCGGTGACAGTGTCAAAGGCAATAGCGAGCAGTCCGATGCCGAAGACTAACAAGGTTTGCCACTGCAGGAAATTACCGCTGAGCATGGATGCGCCGATGCTTAATCCCAGGAAAAGAGTAACCAGATTGGCGAGCGTATTCTGGGAGACATCCACCAGCCGTCCGACGACACCGGATTCTTTCAGGAAGTTGCCCAGCATCAACATGCCCATTAAGGGCGCGCCCATGGGGGCGATCAGTATCGTTAAAATACCGGCGACCAGCGGGAAAAGTAGTTTAACCTTTTTGGAGGCTTTCTTTTCGCCGGGGGGCATCAGGGTGGCGCGCTCTTTTTTTGTGGTCATGGCGCGCATGATCGGGGGCTGAATAATAGGCACCAACGACATATACGAATAGGCCGCAATAGAGATCGCCGGTAACAGGTTGAGGGCATATTTGGAGGCGACATAAATGGCGGTTGGCCCGTCGCAGGCGCCGATAACGGCGATGGATATCGCTTCCCCGTGACTGAATCCCAACGCTAACGCAATCAGTAACGCGATAAAGATGCCGAATTGTCCGGCGGCGCCGAAAATAAGCACGCCGGGATTTGCTAGCATGGGGCCAAAATCGATCATGGCGCCTAGGCCGATAAAGAGCAGGCAGGGAAATAGTTCTGTCAGGATGCCGGTTTTATAGAGGATATTGATTACGCCGCCCTCATCGGAGGCAGCTAAACCGGCCAGCGGCAGGTTCCCCAATATTATGCCGAATCCGATGGGGATCAGCAGCACGGGTTCGATTTTTTTAGCNNAGGTAAAGCAGCACACAGCCGATGATAATCATGATGGAATTCTGCCATGTGAGGTGGGCAAAACCTTGCGTCAGTGCCGTCAAAGTGGAATTAAATAGATCCATTATATAAACTCCCCGGGAAAACAGAAGATGATGGAACTAACCTTTTTTTTCATCTTCGGCCTTGTACGGGAAAATTTTATTCATTAACCTGATGATCAGGATCAGCAGGCCGAGTGTAGCTAATGTAACACCCATACCCCAGAGCGTCATTGTCAGCCCGAACGACCAATCCATTAATTTGCCTCCCGCGCCTGATGATATATAGAAGATATGTTAAGGCTCTTTGTCGGTTGCTGTCAAATCTGCGGGAGTTAAAATAGTGAGGTGTGAGTTACCGGTATTGAGTTGTGAGTAGGAAATTAGATTCTTTTCAAATTCACCTATAAACCGGCGATTATCGTTCTTTCCACCGGAAGCAGCACCCGCGCCGGAGCTATCGATCCATAGTACGTTCAGTCGTGAGTAATTTCACTAAAGTACTATTGATACGAACCGAGTGACGTACTAAGATAAAAGTATCTTTTCATTTCATACTCCTTTAAAAAACACCCGGTAGGAATCGCCGGGTGTTTTTCAGTTTATACGGGGTGCCGCGCGCTTGGTGTTTTTGGATTGAATTGGCGTGGTTCACTAAACCGGTACGCTAAAATAGAACCTCTAACATATCCTTCGTCCATATAAATAATTCCAAAAGGTTATTTTCGGACAGCCTCCGGAACTAACCA
>PMBW01000016.1 GCA_003153075.1 Dehalococcoidia bacterium
GTTGGGACAACTCGCGCTCCGGCGGCGGGCAAACTGGCCAATGTTAGTTGGAACGGCCCTGGAAATCTGAAATGTTGGCCGCAAAAAAGCGCGAAAAGGCGCAGGGTTTGCCCAGCTCGGGGATGGAAAATGGAAGCTGGCGGAGGGGGGGGCAGAGGATGACGGAAATTCCAAGCATGGTCGCCACCGCCCCCAAGCCCACGACGTTGTAGAACGAAACGGGGCGTGGGGCGGACTATGGTTATTCCCTCGTCAATGCCCGGCCACGATTTCACTGACCCGTTGTCCGATGAATGTCGAGCCGTATGAACTCAAATGATGAGCGTCGCTGTATAAAGAATTTGTGCCTTCAGCTACCATGGAAATGCCGTTGGTGGATAAAAATAACTGCAACGGAATGATGGTGGTGTTCGGATAGGTGTGGCTGATTTCAGAAAACATTCTGATTAAATTGGCATTCACGTTTGAATAATTATCCAACGAATAGCCCAATGTTGTGTTCGGATCCCGCCCGGTTATTTGCAAGAGGTGCACGGCCTTTGAGACGTTGACCGCATACGTCGGAACTGGCATGCAGATGAAAATCTTTTTGTTCGCGCTGGACAGTGCGGATACCGTTGCGCCAAGTTGCTGTTCGAATATTTTGTAGGCAGATTCCTTTTTTACAGGTTTCCCAAGGTAGTTAAAAGTTGGAATGTCACCGCTGCGGTGCCCAAAATATTTTGCCCCCTCCAAACAAGCGGTCCAGTTGGCAGTCAAAATGACATTGGTAATTTCGCGGTGTTCAACAACATATTTTAGGACGTTGCTGTTATACATTTCGCTACCGGCATTTTCAGAGCTTAACCCCAGCAACGGCGGAGTGGCATAATCAACAAAAAATTTGAACGATAAATCGCAGTTGCTGCTGTTGACCATCAAGCCGTCAAAAAGATTCATGGCATGGCTGTCGCCCCAAACAACCGTGTTGGCATGCTTGCTCGCGCCCACCGTCTCAACTAACGATGGTTCGACGCTTCCAAAATCAAGCCACCCCCCCCCCGCAGAATTCGGCAGAATTGTCCTGAGCACGGAATCCTGGACAAAGAGAGACATTTTATGGGCAGGTTTCGGCGTAAGATGCGCGGTGCAAAAAGAAATTATCGTGATCATTCCGACACCGCAGGCGGCAAATGAAAACAGCGACCTTCTTGAGCCAAAAAAACATTTTTGCCGGATGGGCCGCTCAATCTGAAAGGTTAGGATTGATGCAATAAAAACACTCAGGCAGACAATCATGATTTTTGCAATCAGTGAAAGTCCGCCCGGAAAAAATGCCGTTGCAAATACAATGACCGGCCAGTGGGCAAGATAAAAGGCGTAAGAAATATCGCCCAGATATGTTAAAAACCGACCGGACAAGATGCTGTTAATAAAAGAACCTTGGTTTTGCTGGCCCAAAATTAGAACCAGAGTTCCCGCTGTGGGCAAAACGGCAGCGATGCCGGGATAGGGAGTGCCGCCATTAAAAAACAGGCAGCCGGCGACAATCGAACCAAGTCCGAGGGCTGATATTAATTGGCTGTATCGGGCTGGCAGCCTCCAATTATACAAGAAGGCCAGGCAGCCCAGCCCGATTTCCCAAAAACGGGTTGGGATCAAAAAATAACTAAAGGATGCGTGTTTGCCGGACACACAAACCGATAACAGCAGCGATACAGCCGAAGACAAAAGCAGAATCAATCGCAAGGACGACACTTGGCCGACTGAACCCGAAAGCGCTTTGAAAGTGGGCTTGTGTAACAAGTAAATCAGCAGGGCAAAGGCAATGTAAAACTGCTCTTCAACTGAAAGCGACCAGGTGTGCAATAGCGGCTTTTCGATGGATGATTCATCAAAGTATCCCACTTGTTTGTAAAAATGGAAATTGCTGACACCTAAAGCGGCAGGAAGAATGGAAGCGTTGATTTTGAGGTGGTCGGTGGCGTCAAAAAACCACCATGCCATGCCGTAACAAATTAGAATAGTGATGCCCAAAGATGGCAATAGGCGGCGGATGCGGCGTTCATAAAATGCGGGAAGAAAATCCGGGTCACCGTAATGTTCTCTGATGCTCCGGGTAATGACATAACCGGAGATGACAAAGAAAACATCAACGCCGACATAGCCGCCACCAAATCCCCAAAAACCAAGGTGATTAAAAAGCACGAAAACAATAGAGACACCCCTTAAACCATCTAGCGTCCTTATTCGGTTCGTTGCGTTATTCATTTTAAGCGTTATCCGATGGTAAAATACCGGTGGCTTTCACCGCTGCAAAAACGGTCGGCACGTCCAATTCCTTCAGGCAGCGGATGTCATGGGGGCAGCCGTCTTTTTGATTAAAAACAATTTTCCAATTTCAATGCTGTGCCGTTCACAATACTGATAACAAAGCCATGAAATAGCCAATATCACCGGATACAAGCTCAAACATAGCATATAGAGAATTAGTTGATGCGGTGTCGGCGCATTCATTTTGTGATACACCCACGGAACCGCAGAAACTAGCGGTTGATGCAGAAGGTAAAAACTGTAACTGCATACGCCAAGAAATTGCAGGTGTTTTCCAACGGTGTGCGGAATCGGAATTTTTGGACGCCAGCCG
>PMBW01000250.1 GCA_003153075.1 Dehalococcoidia bacterium
AGGTGGACGACATATCCCGGATCTGCCACTGTTTCCGTCATCTTGCCATTTTGAGGCTGGACACTGAACTTCATTTTACCCTGCAAGAGATACATACTTTCGTCTTTTTGTTTATGATATTGCAAACTGAGGCGGGAACCTTTTTTCACGAAAATAACCTTGCCGACATATTGTGCTGTGTGCGCGTAAAGCAACTCATATCCCCAGGGTTTTTCTGTTTTGCGGGGCAGTATTTCTTCCATAATATTCACTCCATTTTAAATTGCTGACAGCATAATCTTAGCAATGGGGACGTTAAATCGCAAGCGGTCACCTTTTCTCTCCCTGCGATTAATTAGAACCCCACCCTCCCGCGGCGGACTTCCGTACATTTTAACTGAAGACCGATCCTTTTTAGCTGCGGTTAAAAAAGACCTCAGATTTTCTTCTAAGTCAGAAAATCTACGGGTATTTTATCTTCGGATTCAATAATGAGTGGTGAGAATGCAGGGACTAGATACTTCGCTATTTAATCGTGGAAAACTGGAAATCAATGGGCACAGTATGACAAAGGGAGTTAAGAATATAGTAAAGGGTAAAGAGAACCTATACTGCTCCGTTAACAATGCGGGCGAAACTATACGAAAAAGAGCATCGTGATTGACAAATTGAATTTTTCTGAGCTAACATAAGTCGTACACAAAAGGGCGATGATATTCTGCTGCAGACACAATGATATATTAACAAACCATGATTGATGGAGGGCTATGATTAAAATTTCTCCGATTGTGATTAACAGCGGCTCTCCACAACTCGATGGGCTGCTGCAGGGGCTGCGCCCCGGTGATAATGTGGTCTGGCAAATCGACCGCATGGATGACTATTCTCATTTCGCCGAACTGTTCGCAGAGCAATCCTTAAAGGCCGGTGCAAAGTGCGTTTACTTCCGGTTTGCGCCCCAGCCGCCGGTATTAAAAAAACTCCCCGGGCTTACCATTTTTGAGATCGACCCGACGCCGGGATTCAATTATTTCAGCGGTCAGGTACACGAAATCATCGAAAAGCAGGGCAAGGATACCCACTATATATTCGATAACCTTTCGGCTTTAGTCAGTGAGTGGGCAACCGATGAATTACTGGCTAACTTTTACCAGGTGACCTGCCCCTATATCTTCGAATTAAACGACCTGGCATTTTTCGCGTTGATCCGCGGGCGGCATAATCACAGCACGATCGCCAGGATACGCGATACCACGCAAATCCTGCTGGATGTTTACCACATCGACGGTAATACATATATCCATCCGATCAAGGTGTGGGGGCGCTATTCTCCGCAAATGTTTTTACCGCACCTGGTGAACCAAACCACCTGGCAGCCGATTTCACAGAGCGGTGACGCAGCCTCGGTACTGGCGGCCTCCGGAAAACACCTGGCGAATACCGCCCCGGATTCAACCGCGCCCTGGAATAGCGTTTACCGCAAACTGGCGCAATATAAAGAAACAGCCGTTGATTTGCCGAATGTGACCTCGGAAATCACGGTGCTGAAACGTGAACTCTCACGAATGATGCTGGGCAATCACGAAAAGCTGAATAAATTATCCGACCGTTATCTGATCGCGGACGACCTTTTTAATATCCGGGAGCGGCTGATCGGGTCCGGGCAGATCGGTGGAAAAGCGGTGGGGATGTTACTGGCCCGGCGCGTGCTCCAGGAAGAACCGGGGAAAATCGATTATTCCGGGATACTGGAGGAACATGATTCGTTTTATATCGGATCCGATGTTTTCTTCACTTTCCTGGTCAATAACAACCTGTTTCGCCTGCGCCTGCAGTTAACGAAAAATCCGCAGCTTTCCAGAGAGGAATTCGACAAAGTCGAGCAGCTATTTTTAAACGGTCAATTCCCCAAAGAAACAATGGAACAATTCGGGGACATGCTCGATTATTACGGACAAGCCCCGATCATCGTCCGTTCCTCCAGCCTGCTGGAAGACAGTTTTACTAATTCTTTTGCCGGTAAATACAGAAGCGAATTTCTGGCCAATCAGGGCAATCCTGAAGAACGGCTGGAAGCCTTTTTACAGGCTTTGAAACTGGTATATGCCAGCGCAGTGAATCCCGATGTGTTATCGTACCGTACCCGGCAGGGATTGAGCGAAGGCGACGAGCAGATGGCCATTCTGGTGCAGCGCGTATCCGGTATGCCTTATAAAGATTACTTCTTCCCGAGCCTGGCCGGTGTGGCTTTCTCCCGTAATCTCTACGCCTGGACCAGCCGCATCGACCCGAAAAAAGGGATGATCAGGCTGGTATTCGGGCTGGGAACCCGCGCCGTGAACCGAGTCGGCGGAGATTACCCCAGGATGATCGCCATCAGCCACCCGGAACTGAGACCGGAAGCAGGGTCACAGATCGCGAAATATTCCCAGAAAAACATCGACCTGCTGAACCTGAAGACGAATGAGTTCCTGACGGAACCGCTGGCGGAAATTCTGGCTGACAGTGATTATCCGAATATCGAATTGATGTTTTCCTCCATGTCTGACGGATATCTGCATGATATCCAGGCGCTCGACAAACTGGATAAAAACGTCGTCCTGGCTTTTGAAAACCTGATCAAACGCACGCCGATCGTAAAAATATTCGGGGAAATGCTGGCCAAGCTGGAAAAGGCCTGGGAACAACCGGTGGACATCGAGTTTACGGCACACATCGACTCCCAACGGAATATCAGGATCAATCTGCTGCAATGCCGAGCGCTGCAATTGCCGAAAACAGCGGGCAGTCCGATCGAAATCCCGAAGAATATCCCGCAGGAAAGCATATTATTCCAGTCTGATTTAACGATCAGCGCCGGGGTCGTCAGCGACCTGCGCCACGTCATTTACGTCGACCCGAAGAAATACGCTGAACTGGACGCGATCAATAAAAAATCGATGGGACGCATCATCGGCAAGCTCAATGAAGTGTTGAGTAAAAAACCGGGCAGACTGATGCTTATGGGCCCCGGTAGATGGGGCAGCACCAATATCGACCTGGGAATCAACGTGAGCTACGCGGATATCGATAACACAGCGGTGCTGGTGGAAATGGCGCATGAAAAAGCCGGTTACGAACCGGAAGTCTCCTTCGGCACGCACTTTTTCCAGGACCTGGTAGAGGCGGAAATCATCTATATCCCGATCTACCCCGGTGAAGAAAAAACCAATTTCAACGCCAGATTCTTCGAGGATTCACCCAGTATATTCAATAATATCCTGCCGGAGTTCGGTAGTTTTGCGAATGTTGTGCGGGTGATCGAAATTCCGACGGGGGCGCAGGTAGTGGTAGAACCCAGGACCAGAAACGCGATATGCTTCCTGCAAAAGGCCTGAGCCTTGAGTGATGAATTCTGGGTATCTAAAAACAGGAATGTCAATAGATCTCGCTCCTGTCCCCTCTCCATAAACGTCGAGGCGGCGCACACAACACACATGTATTTGCCTGCCGTTTCGGTTATAATACGATTATTGAAACGGAAAAAGCTTTCCGTATGGTAAGAGGCGAACTTTGCTGAAAATAGCCATTGTGGCACACCATCATGAAGAGATCGTCAAGCTGAGCGCGGAATTAACCAGACACGGTTTTCAAAGCGCAATAACTGACAGCAACGCTGTCTATGACCTGATTGCCGCAGACAAGGTCAATCTGCTGCTGGTAGAATTTACCGG
>PMBW01000070.1:0-2137 GCA_003153075.1 Dehalococcoidia bacterium
CTTACATGAGCGGCCTTACCGCAACGATTACAGGTGGTGTAATTATTACTGCTCATTAATATTTGGGCAAAACGGCGTTTGTTTCAGCCGTTATGGAAATAGGCAAAAGGAGGCACGGGCGTTCCAGCCCGTGCCCCTTTCGCACACTGATAAAATTATAAAAATCACTTGCTGTATTTAGAATGTTAATAGAGAAAATAAAGTTACTGTGCCAATAGACCCTGGGTAGGGGAAAATTGTGAAGAAAATTTCAATATTAGCGATCGCGGCTTTATTTGTAATGTTGCCTGTTGCTTCGTTTGCCAAAACCGCTATTTCCGACAGCGATCTGGAGACAGTGGTAGCGGAAGCAGGTGTCAGTATTTCTTTCAGCAATTTGACTGTTGGCGGTTCTGTAGGTCTGTCTGTGGCTTCATGGGGCGATTCTGACGGTTTCGACACATATACCAGTGCCGGATTCGCGGGAATAAACGCCGTCACCATAACCGGTAATTTAACCACGCTGAGCGGCACCGCCAATCTTGATATAGGCAGCAGCGGCTCAACCACAAGTGTAAGTATTATTATGCCGACAGTTACTTTGGGAACGATGAATGCCGCCGCTACATTAAAATTAAGTACGAATAAGGATCTTTCCGGCGGAAATGTACTGGGGCTTTTGGGTGTGGCAGGATTTTCCACTCAGATGACCGGTGCCATTGGAGTTTATGCCCATTGATGCCGTAACACGTGCTTAGGGGACAATGAAAAAAATTGTGATGTGCCAATAAACAAGGAGAATTTATGAAAAGATTTTTAACTTTAGCAATAATAGCGGTATTGGCAATGATGCCTGTCGCGTCATTCTCCAAAATCGCTATTACCGACGAAGAACTTGATGCTGTACAGGCGGAGGCGGGTGTCAGTCTCGCCCTCAACGTTACCGTCGGCGGCGTCACAAAACTGTCTTCCATATCCTGGGGTGACCCAACGGGATTTACGGGCTATACCTCTCCTGGCTATTTTGGCTTTGAAAATTTCACAATAACCGGTAATTTGATCGAGGTAAGCGGCGGCACGATGAACATTGATGTCGGCTCAAGCGGCACTACCACGAGGGTAAACATGCTGTTGCCTACAGTTACTATCGGCGGCGCTGCCGGAGCGAATATCTCCGCGTGGATGAAAGCGGATTTAACCGCCGGGCTCAATAGCGCTAACGCGGCAGAAGCCGGAATCATTTCCATCAGAGGCTTTTCCACCCAGGTCAGCGGTACTATTACTTTGTATGCCCATTAATATAATGAGCGCTTAAAGAAGGCTATGACAAAAAATAACTTCATCAGAGTCGCCACTTTAATCACGTTTTTTTTGCTGTTTTTCGCGGCGTCGGTTTATGACCCGGCCGTCTACGCCAAAATGCAGACGCTGGAAGATGACGCTCTCGAGAGAGTTGATGCTGATGGACTTTATTTAGATTTTAATCTTACCGTCAGCGCGGTAGCCAACCAGGGTATCAGATTTGACAGTGGAGGCGCAAGTTCCGACTACATCGACATGGCCTTCGTGGAAGTCGGCAACGGCACCCATCTCGGTAATGTTAACCTGAAAACAACAATGTGCTGGGATATAGGTTCCACCGCCAATCAGGCATGGCTGTTGGGAGGCAATGTGACTCTCCCTACATCAGCGGAGGGAATGGGCCTCATTGCCAATGATATCTCTTATCGTATTAATGGCGGCACCGCCCAAATTCTAGGAAATCTCACCATGAANNGGCCTTTATATCGGTCAAAACGTCAGTGCCGCTACCACGGGTGGTTCATCTTTAACCCCGGGATCCACTCCATGGATACTTATTTCGAGTTCTCAAGCTACCGGTATTGAATTCCGCGCGGAAATGGCAGCGTTTTTACACGAGGCAAAGTTTGCCTGGAGTACTTCGGGCGCTGCTAACGTTCTGACCGCATCCGGCATATATGTTTTCGGCATGATCAATGCCCCCGCCCAGACTGGTTCCTGGCCTGCCGATCTTGGTGGTGTGGTGAAGCTGGGAGGAGCTGATTTCCCAACCTATAATCAAGACGGCTCTGGTAATCCCACCCTGGTGGAAAGTAAAGTTTTCATGAATATCGGCGCAAACGCTTCTGTCGCTGGC
>PMBW01000070.1:2144-2697 GCA_003153075.1 Dehalococcoidia bacterium
ATCAGGCTAAAATGTGACTGTCTATAACACAGGAGGTGGCTTTCCTCGTGGGAGCATTGGTTATTGCCGCTGTATTCGCGGTGCTTGTTGGTTTTACTTCCAGTATCTATCCTCTTCAGGATCAGCCGAAATCGGAAATGAACATCACCGTTCCCGGTCCCGGCTCCGGCAGTCTCCGCACTAATGTGAACCCGGCTTCAGAAATGAACAAGGGCCATTTAATAAAGCAGGGCTACGACTTTTCTTGCGGTTCCGCTGCCTTAAGCATTATTCTTAATTTTTATCTGGGGGAGAAATTTACCGAAAGACAGGTTATTGCGGGGCTGATGCATTATGGCGACCCGGCGCAGATAGCCAAACGCCAGGCTTTTTCCCTGCTGGATATGAAAAAATTCGTCAAAGCGCTCGGTTATCAGAGCGAAGGCTATAGAGCCGATATTGAGGATTTGAAGACCCTTACTACTCCCTGCATTATCCCCATAAAAATAATGGAATACCGTCATTTCGTGGTTTTTAGGGGAATTTATAAGGGGCACATCTTTCTGGCTGACCC
>PMBW01000046.1:0-1807 GCA_003153075.1 Dehalococcoidia bacterium
ATTCGGTGATATATTGTTTTCCGTATATTTTATAAGCTATTGTATCGTGAATAAGGCTGATTTTCAATTGACCCTGGAGTTTTGGGCCTGTCATTGCCGGATTATCTATCGGGCAGGACGCGATCACCAGTAAAGGTAAATCCGTGTCCGGATCAGTTTCGGTGTGTCTGGCATTGGTCATCCCCGCGACATTCCTGGCATACTCTAACAGAGTATGTTGGTAGCCTCCTCAGGTGCCCAGAAATGGAATATTCATTTCCCGCGCCAACCTGATGCCTTTAATTGCGCCGTCTGTATCACGATAAGGAGTGGATGCAGCGAATAGTCCTTTATATTGATTGATCGTAGTTTTGGCTGTTTTTTTGCGGAAAGAAGGTGTTGGCAGCCAATCTATTTTTACCTCTAATGAAAGATAAGCTGCGGCATCCTGAATAGCCTGATCGGTGGCAATATGCGACGGACTATCAGGATTAAAATCACCGATGATGCCGATGGAAATTGATTTTGTCATTAACCTGCCTGTTTATTTGTCCGGTTTGCCGACATCCCACCCATCATAACAGTCGATATGTCGCTGGTCTGCTAGCTGGTTGAATGACTGATTGCGGGCATGGAGCTTTAACGGAGTCAATATCTCCGTTTTCGATATCTGAAGCACAAATGTAGTCTCATCAGCTTGATGAACCGATTCCAGATTGTAGCGATAATCTTTCAATACGCCAAAAACCTCTTTGAGTGATTCTAAATTGGAGCTCCTGAAGAAGAAGCCCCATTTTAATGGAAGAGATGTATCCCAGCCATCTGCTTTCATTCTGGCAAACATTAGCATAAGTTTATTCAGATCACATTCCATTTGTTTACGAATTGCCTTTTCCCATTCTCCGGTTCTATCTACATTTGCTTCGAAGAATTGGTTATGAAGTAAAGTACCTCCGCTTGAGGTCTAGGAAGCACTTTCGGTGCGACCTCCAGTCTGAGAGGAAGGACAGCCATGAATAAAATGGAGGATTTTCAATTCAGTTGTACCCCTGACCCTCTCCCGTCGAGGGAGAGGGAACTAAGATCAGGTTACTCTTTACCTTTTGCCTGGACGACTTCGCCGCCGGGGGGCAGGNNCGGATCTGGGCCATCGAGTCGCGTTCGCGGACGGTCACGCGATTGTCTTCCAGAGATTGGAAATCGACGGTGACGCAATAAGGCGTGCCGATCTCATCCTGTCGGCGGTACCGGCGGCCTATCGATTGTGTATCGTCGTATTGCGTGGCCATGGATGTGCGCAGGCTTTTGTAGATATCCCTGGCAAAATTGGACAGGTTTTCTTTCTTGCTCAACGGCAGGATAGCCGCTTTGACGGGCGCCAGCGACGGATGGAAGTGCATCACGACCCTGGTTTCGTCCTTGTCCGGTTCTTCGGCATAGGCATCACAAAGAAAGGCTAATAAGGAACGGTCGACGCCAACCGCAGGTTCGATGACATACGGCACGTAATGCTCTTTNNNTATTCAAACCATTTTTCATCGGTGCCGGGCTTCACAAAATACTCCATTTCCATCTGTTCGAATTCGCGGCTGCGGAAAATGAAGTTGCCGGTGGTGATCTCGTTGCGGAAGGATTTGCCCTGCTGGGCAATACCGAAGGGCAGTTTACGGCGGGTCGTTTGCAGCACGTTATCGAAGTTGACGAACATCCCCTGCGCCGTTTCCGGTCGCAGGTAAATAACATTGGAGCCGTCTTCGACCGGCCCGATGAAGGTTTTGAACATCAGGTTGAATTGCCGTTCGGCGGTCAATTCACCGCCGCAGGCCGG
>PMBW01000046.1:1835-2810 GCA_003153075.1 Dehalococcoidia bacterium
AGCGGGCCGTAATCCCAGCAACCGGATAAGCCGCCGTAGATTTCACTGCTGGGGAAAACAAAGCCGCGGCGGCGGCACAACGAGGTTATTTTTTCCATGGTAACGGGTGTTGTTTGTTCGTTCACTGATAATGCTCCTCAGGTATTTAAATTCTATTTATTTTGCTTCGCCATTTTCTGCAGGGCGCGCACAAAAAAGATGCCGAGAAAAATAATGCCGGTGAAAATTACGGTTAGGGAAACCCACCAGACAAAACTGATATGTGTTTGGAATGAATTGTAGCTGAAAATGTTAATCATTGCAACGAGAAGAATCAATTGGGGAATGACGACCATGTTGCTCATCACCANNTGGTGCCCCAGGTGATAACCATCGCGATGAGCGTCATCAACAGCTGCGGGATGATCGCCCACAAAACCGCCGTGGCACGGCTGATGGTAGCGGAACCGGAATCCGGACGTAAATTCACGGTATCCGGGAGTTTGTTGAAAAAGAAAGCAGTAATGATTATCGATACCAGCAAAATTATCACAGGTAACAGGAAGTAGCTCCAGCGCACCTTAGCTTTGTTTTCTGGTTTTGGTTGCTCGTCTGGTTTGGCGCCGGAAGCGGGGGTATTTTTCGGTTTGAACATCTGCAGAAAAGCCAGTCCGGCGCCCAGAATAAAGATGAAGGTGATGACCAGAATGACCAGCAAAACATTCATGTTATCATTATAGTTCAGACTGGCGCGGGTTGCCAGTTTGAGTTAGAAGTTAGGAGTTGTGAGTTTTGAGTAACCAGCACGAGTTTTGGGTGGCGGGAAGAAGGGGAACCGGATGCTTTCCGCCTGAGGCGGATTCAGCAATTTCCCCCGCGTGTATGAAACCGGTTGGATCCCGTTTTTCAACGGGATGGAGAAGTATGGGGATTCGGTTTGTCTCAAGTCACAGGAATCGGTATAATTTAGTTTAATAACGCTTTTAAAAAGACAAC
>PMBW01000318.1 GCA_003153075.1 Dehalococcoidia bacterium
GCTGCGCCCCTCTCCCTTCGGCTTCGTTCAGGGACCATGTAACTCAAGCCTTGCTTGAGACGAACTTACTATTATTATTTACTGAGCGGTGTAGCCGCCGTCAACGATAAAGTCGCTGCCGGTGGTATAGGACGCGGCGTCGGAGGCCAGGTAAATGATCGCGCCGGCCAGTTCTTTGGGGTCGGCCNNATCATTTCCTTGGCAGCCAGTTTCTCAGTCATCTCGGTGCGGGTATAACCGGGGCTCAGGCAATTGACCCGGATATTGTAGCTTGCCCATTCCACGGCCAGGCTCTTGGTCAGCAAGATCACGCCGGCTTTGGAGGCATTGTAATGCGCCTGCTTCTGGGGAACATTGGCGATCGAACCGGACATCGAGGCAATATTAATGATGCTGCCTTTCTTCTGGGGCATCATGATCCTGGCGGCAGCCTGGCAGCAGAAATAGACCCCTTTCAAATTGGTATCGATGACGAAATTGATGTGTTCTTCCGGGGTATTTTCGGCGGCTTCGTGGATGCAGACGCCGGCATTATTCACGACAATATCCAACCCGCCTAATTTTGCGGCGGCTTCAGCAAATACTTTTTCGGCCTCCGCTTTTTTGGTTACATCGAGCTTGAAAGCATAAGCTTTGCGGCCGAGTTTCTTGATTTCTTCGACGACATTCTGGGCATTCTCAACCTTGAGCTCTGGAATCGCGACATCGCAGCCGGCTTCGGCCAGTGAAATTGCCAGTACCCGCCCGATACCCTGTCCGGCGCCGGTGACGATGGCCTTGCGCCCTTTGAGATTAAAAAGGTCAACGATAGACATGATAATACTCCTTAATTTATTTTAGATATTAATGGGAATTTAAACGGTTGCTGTTTGAACAAAATTATACAACCAAACAGAGGTTAAATTCCAATAGACAAGAACCAAATGACAAACAACAAATAAAGCACAATAGCCAAATTTCAAATACCAAACAAGTTCCAATGATCAAATATTAAATACTAAAATTTCCCATTCTTTCCCGCGAACGAGGGAATCTTGAGACCTTAAGACGAAGAGATATGGTTTCGCAGTTGAAATGTACGCCGCTTGACTCGCAATCTCCCTCCCTCTCAGGGAGGGATTAAAGGAGAGTGATAATTTCAATTATTATTTTCTTGGTGTCACGCATAATCTTGACTTGAATCAGTCATTGTGGTTTAATAACGGCAAAAGTGAGGGATTAAAAATGACAACTAGTAAAAAGGAATCAATTGGTTTCAAAACACCGTCAAAATTACTCGAGGAACAATATGCTGTGATTTTTGAGATGCTCGAATCACGCGGTACCAGTTGGTCAAAATTAAAAACGGGTATTGACCAAGTAACTGCGGTTATTCAACCGATGCTACAAGAGGCAATTAAAAACAACAACACCGAGGCAGTTGTAAATATTATGAACATGTTATTGCGTTTTTACTCTTTAGGTATGAGTTGTGAACTCGGCGAGCAACTAAACGATATTGCGAAGCGCCTTGCTCGAATGGAAAAGAAACTTGCTCCAAAAATAGAATAATAATATGCTTTTTATTGAATGGAGTAGATTAATGAATCCACTTGATGGTGTTAGGTTAAAAATTGAAAGAGCTGAATATCATTTGCAAGAACTCAACCGATTTATATGTAAATGGGAAGAAACTAAACCATTCGTTTGTACTGGGCGGGAATATCCTAATCAACCAGCATATATCTATACAATTGAAATTAATGCCGTTCCTGGTGGTGTTGGTGTTGTTGTAGGTGATGTATTACATAATATTCATTCCGCTCTTGATAATATTGTTTGGCAATTAGCTATTCTTTCAACCTCAAACCCCTACGAGAGAACAGCATTCCCAATATTTTCTAGGGTAGGGAAATCAACAGAGAACGAAATCAACCGTCTTTTAAGAGATATACCTGCAAATGCCAGATTAGTAATTGAATCGCTGCAGCCATATAAAGCGACGAATCCTCAAAGTCATCCACTTTATTTATTGCAAGAACTTTCTAATTGTGACAAGCATCGTAAGCTTACAATTACGGGACAAAGATTGCGATTTGAAATGCGCAGGGGAATGATTACCCATGATCTCAATGATTACACGGTAGAAATTATTGTTCCCATGGTTTATAAGAATTCTCCGCCGCCACCTCCTGAGATTTTTTGTGATTGTCTTGTAATAAATGATAAAAACAGAATTCAAATGCGTATTGATGTGGTAGAAGCTATTTATAAATTTGTCAATAATAAAGTATACCCGCGTTTTTTGGAATTTTTCCCGTAAAATCGGTCTATTTCCCATTTTTCGTTCCTCTGTGCTAAAATAACAATTAGCTATATTCGTACTGGAATACATGCATGAAGTAGTCTTTGTTTTGTCGTGGATTCCAGCACATTTGCTTAAAGCAAAGTACTTCCGGCTGAGGCCTTCAGCCTTCGCTGGAATGGATTCGGGTGTTGGTAATACTTGAATTAAAGGAGATTAAAAAATGGCTCAGTATAAAATGTGGATCGGCGGAAAATGGGTGGAGGCCGAATCAGGTAAGACATATCCGGTTTATAATCCGGCGACGGAAGAGGTAATCGCCCAGGTGCCGCTCGGCGGTCAGGCGGATGTCGATAAAGCGGTGGCGGCGGCCAGGAGCGCTTTCCCGGTCTGGTCGGGGAAGCCGCAGGCAGAACGTTCTGCGATCGCGATGAAGATCGCGGCCTTGATTCAGGATAACGCTAAAGAATTAGGCAGGATCGATACTTTAGACCACGGCACCCCCACGATCAGGGCGGCGGCCAAAGCGGCCGGTTCCGCATCTTGGTTTGAGTGGGCGGCCTACAACGCGCGGTCGTTGATGGGCAATACCGTGCCTTCCAGTTCGAATGAATTGGCCTATCTGCAGCGGGAACCGATCGGCGTGGTGGCTTTGATCACGCCGTGGAATTTGCCGCTGTTAATGATCGTTCAGAAACTGGCCCCGGCGTTGATATTGGGCAACACCTGTATCATTAAGCCGCCGAGCATCGATTCTCTACCTGCATTGAAATTAGCCGAGCTATTGGATACGCTGGGATTACCGCCCGGCACCGTCAATGTTATAACCGGCCCCGGCGGCACGGTCGGCGGCGGGTTGTCTGCGCACCGCGGTGTCGACATGGTCGCCTTTACCGGCAGCTGCGAGACCGGCAAGGATATCATGGGTCTAGCCAGCCGGACTGTCAAACGGTTGCAACTGGAACTGGGCGGTAAGAACCCCGTTATTATCCTGGATGACGCAAATGTCACTGAAGCGGTGGGCGCAATGATGATGTTCCAGTTCGCGAATTCGGGTCAGATCTGCGCCGCGCCGGGCAGGTTCTATGTCCACGAGAAAGTCTATGATGAGTTCCTGGAAAAAGTGACGGCCGCCGCAAAAAAGATGGTCGTCGGCGACCCGCTGGATGAAAAAACGCAGATGGGCCCGCTGGTCAGCGCCGAGCACCGCGACAAGGTGGAAGGCTATATTAAATCCGGTATTACCGAGGGCGCCAGACTCATTCTCGGCGGCACGCGGCCCACTGCCGCGCCGATGAACAAGGGTTATTACGTCCTGCCGGCGATCTTCACCGGTATTACCCAGCAGATGACGATCGCACGGGAAGAGATCTTCGGTCCGGTGGTCTGTGTGATGGAAAAGTTTAATTCGGACGAGAAAGCTGTCGAGATGGCCAACGATACCACCTTCGGTTTGACCTCTTATGTCTGGACGAAGGATAACGCCAGGGCGATGAGGTTCGCCAACAAGATCCAGGCGGGTACAGTCGTATTGAACAATGCCGGCAGCGGCGGCGCGGAATTGCCCTGGGGTGGATATAAAGAAAGCGGCATCGGTAAAGAGGGTTCTTTATACGGCCTGTACGAGTACACCAACCTCAAGAGGATCCAGGTTGATTTGATGACGCCGAAGAAATAGGCTTGGATCCCCTCTCTCTGGCTAGCTCTACATTTGCTTCGAAGAATTGGTTATGAAGCAAAGTACTATAGACACAAGCGGCTAGAGGACTAACCTTCGATCTTAGTTCCCTCTCCCTGGTTGATGGGAGAGGGATAGGGTGAGGGTGTACCACAAAATTTTTAACATGGGAAATGTTTAGCTGTAATTTCCGCCGCTTCAGATAGCCATTTTGTGCGCTGTTCGAGGGTGCTGGTAATGATCACGCCGAAGGTTTTGCGGTAATAGTTCTTTGCCCCGCAGGATACCAGCATGTTATTTTTCCAGAGCGATTCTAAGGGATCGCCGTATTTGGTCATTTCCCGGTCAGCCGGAGTGTTGGCTGTATTGAATACGATCACTTCATTGGCTTTCAATAAACCGATCAGTTCGCCGTCGCCGTTATCTCCCTCAGCGAAGGTATAAGCTACGCCCGGACGCAGAATCCGGTCAATCCAGCCTTTCAGAATGGCGGGCGGTTGTCCCCACCAGTTGGGATGAACAATAACGATTCCTTCCGCCTCGGCAATTTCCGCGCAATGCTTACTGATTATTCGGGGTAAAACCGCATCCCGGGGAATTTCTGCGGCGGGGATCACCGGCGGGAATTTTTCTTTATACAGGTCGTGAAAAGCAACTTCGTGGCCGTTCTTTTTCAGCGTTTCTACGGCAGTCGATGCAATGGCGTGGTTAAAACTCCCGGCATCGGGGTGCGCCAGAATAACGGATATTTTCATGGATTTTTTGACCTTCCTTAAAAGACAAATCAATATATTGAATATAACATAAAAATTTACGGCCGGGTTAACTTTGGTTTTATATTCCTGACCAGGATGTTGAAAAGTACTTTTCCCCGAAGCAGGTGAAGTAAATCCCTCTTCATCCCCCTTTCGAAAAAGGGGGTGAATAGCCTCTTTTCTATTACGAGAAGTTTGCGGAGTACCGTTAAGTAGATATCATGGTGTTAATGCCGTGAATTCCAGGCCGGCTTTCACCGCTACTGCTTTAATGGCAACGATATCACCGGTAGATGGCAGACTAAAGTCGATGCCGGTCAGTTTGGAGTCTGTATGGGGGAGAGCCAGCAGGCTGACAAATTCACCGGCAGGGATCCTGCTGATCAGGTCTTTGACCGCGTCCAGCCCAATCACACGGATATCCACCCAGCCTTCCGGTGAGACGGTATTATTATTGGCCAGGATTTCTTCCTGTGTTTTATTACGGTTGGTGCCGGTGATCAGTTTGAAGCGCAACCAGCCATCTTGATGCCATGAATAAAGTTCATAACCCTTCATTGAGCGGGGGAGAGCACCGGTTGACGGGGTGATCAATTTGCCCGCTTGCCGCAGTGCACCTACAACCGCAGCATTGTTTCTGGGGTCTTCACCTTTGAAATAGGTTGCTGAAGGATAACCCGGATTGATCGTGATGGAGTTATTGCCTGGAGATTTCATTGGTATCTCGATGGTGATGCCGTTGAATGAAACGGATGAAATCGGGGTCCAGAACGCGCCCCAATAGACCGGGCTTCTATTCACGCACACTACAAACGATTTGCCGTATACTGATATTTGCGTTTGCAGGGCGGCAACGCGCTTGAAAGCATCGTCAGCGAGAATAATTTCGTGGGTGGCGGAATTATACGTAACGATATCATTTACCCCGATGAAGGGTTGATCTTCGATTTCAATATGGCTTAATGCTTCCATTTTAGCCGGTGCGATATTGCCTTTGGTAAAATAAATGGCAAAGCCTTCATTTTGAGCTGAGATAGTTGAACTTGTACTGGCTACAGGCGTGCAGCCGGTTAACATAATAGTACCGATCATGGTAAGCTGCGCCAGGATAATTGAGAAATTTCTTAATAAATTATGCATAAAACATCCGTGCGTTTGTGATTGCCTTTATTGTATAACGCAGGAATGGGGATTTGGATAGTGCCTGTCTGCCCGGGGCGGAATAGAATGAAAAGTTGTTTTTTATCAGCAATCAAATTATAGATGAACCGTGAATTTACATTCGGTTGCGCCGGAAATAGCTGTTTCCCCAAGTTCTACCTTGACCGGTCGACCTAATATACCTTCCCAGTATTTCTCCATAAAACCACATGAACAAAGACAATATGTCGAGGAGGCGGTCACACTTTCCGGCAGCCCGCTCATCAGGCTGCAATAGCAGCGCATTCCCTTGCCGTAGGTACGGGGTGTGTAATAGTGGATTAATACATCCCCATTCCGTTCCAGGCGGACACCTTTAGGCGGTTTCTGCACTTCCGCAGTTAAAAATGCTTCCTCTGTCTGAAATTTCCGGCGTCGGGTTTTGGCCATTTCCATTGGCCGTTTATTGAGCGCGCAACAATTGTGGCCGCACGCAAGCATGATCTCTTCACGTTTTACAAAATCTATGTTATTATCCAGCCGGTCCATTGCATCTTTAACCCATAAGGCAACGTCCTTCGGATTAGAAGAAGCGGCGGCCTTTTCACTGTCATTCATCACCTGCTGACGTACTTTTACCCCGGCGACTTTTTCGATCTGCCCGCTGATCTCCTGGATTTGTCCGGCTGTTTTTTTCGTCATTATATCCTCCAGCTGCCTGTTATTCTTTATCTCCCGTTAAAATCATCGATCTTAACCGGTTTCAGTAATCCAATCTCGTCATAAATACGCGTGGTTTGCACTGTGACAAAACTGAGTTGAGAAAATTCCCCGATTTTATAAATTTTAGCGCTCTCCCTCCAGGGTTCTTATCATATAGTGTAAACCTCTATCTGCACGAGAGTCAATAATCAGGAGAAGAATAGTTTGGTCACTTATCATTTCGCTGGGCAAATAAAGAGAGGCCGGATTTCCCGGCCTCTCTTTGAGCTTGATAAGTTGCTAATCAACGGATGTCTGGTCTATTTTCCCAGGCTTTTCTTCAGTTTTGCATCGATCCAGAACCGCGAAGCATAGAATCCAAGGAACAACGGGCTCGGTTCTCCTGAAAGTGAAAAGACCTGACCGGTGTAACCTTTTAACCACGGCTGGTAAGCCGCGAAGTAGTTCGGGATCAGCAGTGATATCATGTAGTGCTGGCGGGCAACCAGTTCGTTTCCGTCCCGCATGGCTTTTTTATTGTCATCGAGGCTGGTGGCATTAGAGAGCCTGGCATAGATNNATCAGGGCATCGGCCTTCTGAGCGGTGCGTACATAGGATGTCCAGGAAGCTGAATCCATCGTTTGAATGGTCATAGTGACGCCAATATTGGCGAAGTAACCTTTAACTACCTGTAATAGATCCAGATCGCCGCCGGCGTGGGCTACGCAATTGGTTGTAAATCCGTTCGGGAATCCGGCATCAGACAGCAGTTTCTTGGCTGCGGTCGGGTTGTAGGCATATTCGTCTTTCAGGTCTTGCGGCCACTGATCGTAAGGCCAGCCCCAGCCTGCCAGGTAGGGTGAGGTCATGCCGGAAGGATTGGGTGACGCTGCGCCGCCGTAGAAGGACTTGGCGATGGTCGGCAGGTCCAGCGACATCTGCAATGCTTTTCTGACCTTGATGTCACTGAACGGTGCTTTGTCATTCCGCGGGTCGACGCTGTAAGCGCCGCCGTACGGGTATTGGACCTGTAATATTTCGGGGTTTGATTTCTGGATGGACTGCGATTTTTCCAGTGTCAANNAGTCTATCGATATAAGGCAATTGATTCTGGGGGTAACGTTCATCGTTAGCCCAATAAGTTGGATTCCTGACCAGGGTCGCTGACGCGCCGGAAACAAAGTCATTTAAAATAAACGGTCCGGTGCCCATGGCATGATGCCAATCCATCAGATCGCCCCACTGTTTTATTGCCTCAGGGGGTACGATACATTCACTGCCGGCGACCGTCAAGGTCTCGATGATCATTTCCGGGTTGGAAATACTCCATTTAAACTCCACGGTATATTTGTCTTTGGCTGTTACCGATATTAACGGCTTGTAATTGGCAACGGTGGAGAAATATGCGGTCGGTGCGGTATAACCATCGCCACCGCCGAGGTCCCGGTGGAAGGTAAAGGCGACATCAGACGCGACAAAATCGCGCCCGTTCATCGGGGGAATATTTTGCCATTTAATACCCTGGCGGATCTTGACAAGGAAAGTGCTGGGGTCAGGGAACGACCAGCTTTCTGCCAGGCAACCTTTCAAATAGATGTCGGGGCGGAAGGCCAGCGGGTAATTGAAGATCGCCGGATCCACTGTCCAGTCATCGGCAACGAGCCTTTCCTGCCAGCAATTCTGTATGGAAGGAGACCCGGGGGTGCTGAGAGGCGCCGAACCGTCAAAAGTCCCGATGTTATTGAATTTCGAGATTACCAGATCGCCGCCGTATGTTGGTTGGCCCAGTTTGTCCCACCATTTTCCGCTCAGCGCTGTTGTGGGAGTGGTAGTGACGGTGGATTTAGTGGTAGTTTGTGTTACTGTTGTTGCCGTGGTTTTGGTTGTAGTGGTGCTGCTTGTTGGGATTGTGGTGGTTGATGAAGTTGAAGTGCCGCAAGATGCTAATACCAGAGACATGACCAGGAAACAGGTTATGAGTGTCCAGAGTGCTGCCCTTTTCAAATTATCCTCCTATTTTATTTCGCAGAAATATCGTAAAAATGACTTTCGTCATTTTGATTCGATGGGCAGGCAATAACTGTAGACGAATGGAATACAATATGGAATCAAAAATTAAACATAATAATTTTTTGAAGTATATCATCAGCGTTCTTGCTTGTCAATAAATTGCGCTTTCGGTCAAGTTTCACTTTAGTTGGGGAATTACTCTAAGGAAAGCCCCAAAATATCCAAGGCACTCTCTTCATCCGGCTTTTCAATTACACCTCCAGGTAAACAAAGAGAGGCTGGAATTACCCAGCCTCTCTGTTTTATTAGTTTCTGATTGTTTGACTTCGGTTCTAGTGCCCCATACTCTGCTTTAAATTCGTATCGATCCAGAAGCGCGAGGTATAGAAGCCGAACTCGAGCGGGCCGGTGCCCGGGCCGGAGACCGAGAAGTTTTGTCCGTTGTATCCCTTTAACCAGGGCTGATAGAGAGCGAAATAGTTCGGGGTTACCAATGAAATTGCCCAGTGATTCTTCGTCATATACTGGTTTGCCTGGATAACGATCGCTTTGGCATCTGCGATCGTCGGAGAAGTCAACGCTTTTTGGTACATGGCATCCCAGGCGGGATCGCTGATCATGCACCAGTTGGTCTTGTAGCCTGTCCAGAACCTGCGGAAAATTACCAGTGGCTCATAAGAAACACCCAGAGAGTTATTAAATGCGATCTGGTCATTTTTATGCGCCCAGACAAAGGATGTCCAGGATGCGGTGTCCATAGTGCGGATTTCCATATCGATGCCGACCGCGGCGTAGTAGGATTTTACTATTTGCAGCATGTCCAGGTCGCCTGATGTGGCGGCGACAATATTGGTCTTGAATCCGCTGGGATAGCCGGCATCTGCCAGCAGCTTTTTAGCGGCCGTCGGATTATAAGTATATTCGTCTTTCAACGATTGCGGCCACTGGTCCCACGGGTAGTTCCAGCCGGTCATGTACATGGAAGTCACCGAAGTGGGGTAAGGAGGGGCGGTGCCGCCGTAATAGGTTTTGGCGATAGTTGGCAGGTCGATCGCCATTTGCATTGCCTGGCGCACCCTGATGTCGTTAAACGGCTTTGTATCGTTTTTAGGGTCGATGCTGGGTGTATTGGCGTTCGGGTAAGTGAGCTGCAATATTTCCGGGTTTGATTTCTGCATGGCTTGTGCAATGGAAAGGGAAATATTGTCCAAAACATCAATCTTACCGGTGCGCAGCCCAGCGAGAGCGGTAGCCTGGTCGGGGATGATGAGAACCCGCAGCGAATCGATGTAAGGAAGCTGGTTCTGCGGATAGCGCTCGTCATGGGCAAAATAGTTGGGATTCTTGGCCAGAGTCGCCGAACTGCCGGAAACAAAGTCCTTCATTATGAACGGACCGGTGCCCACAGCATGGTGCCAGTCCAGTGCGTCTCCATAAGTTTTGATAACGTCAGGGCACAGGATGTTATGTTCGCCGCCTTGCCCCTGCATGAGCTCGGTGATTGCTTCAGGGTTGGGTGTCTTGAACTTAAAGACAACGGTGTATTTATCAGGGGCGGTCAAAGATATCATATCCATGTAGGAGGCGTTAGTGGCAAAATTAGGGCTGGCCGCGGTGAAGCCGTCGCCGCCGCCGATCAGCCGGTGATAGTGATAGGTGACATCGGCCGACGTGAATTCACGCCCGTTGGCCGGGGGTAAATCTTGCCACCGGATACCCTGGCGCAGATGCACAACATAAGTAGCGGAATCGGTGAATTCCCAGCTTTGAGCCAGGTTCCCTTTCACCCAGTCGCTGGGACGGAAGTTCAACTGATAGGAAAAAACGGACGGGTCGACAGTCCAGTCGTCCGTTGTCAGTCTATCCAGATAGGCCTGCCAGATCGTTACCTGACCGGGGTTATAATACGTATCCCAGTTACCGACATTGGATGGTAATGAAATGGTCAACTGCCCGCCGTATTTCGGTTTGCCTAGTTTGTCCCACCATTTTCCCGTTGTGGAACCGGTGGTAGTGGTTGCGGTAGCTTGAGTCGTTGCTGTTGATGTCGTCTTAGACACAGTAGCGGTGGCAGAGGTGGTTGAGGTAGCGGCCTGAGATGTTGTTTTCGTCGATGTTGTGGCTGATGTGGACGTGGAGCAAGAAGCTAAAAGCATCGATGCCAATAACAGACAGGTCAACACAATCCAGATTGCTCTTCTTTTCATTTTTCTCCTTTAATTTTATTTAGATAAAGCGTGGAAGTGGAATCAATACCCCTTAGCGTTAAATCCGATTATTTATTCTGTTCCAATGATTGCCATAAGTGATATTTAATTGCCGGTTTTGGTATAATATTTTTCAATAGTTCTGCCGCCGGGTCTTCCGAATAGAATATAATATAGAAATCGTGATAGAATATTGAATCAAGTTCAGCATAACATCGGTTTTCGGACTTTGTCAAGGGAATTGGATGATATCAGGGACACTCAAGCCGGGAAGGCTCAACGGTTGTTTCTATCTTAACAAATTGTTTACAATGGACATTAAAGAGCATAAACCCTTAAGTTAAAATAACTAAAAATAAAACGATCGAGGAGAATCTGGTAATGAAATTAGGATGTAATTCCGTAATATTCAGTCAATTAAGCCTGGATGCCGCTTTGCAGCACATCGCCTGGGCCGGTTTCACCGGGGCCGAATTATGTCACCAGAATGATTGGGCGTTGCACATTGCGCTGGATACTTCGCAGTATTATATCGACCATGTAAAAAATGCCGCGCAAAAATACGGGCTGGAGTTGTTTGCAATTCAAATTGGCCTGGGCCCCGTGCGCAACGAAGATAATTTCAAGGTAATGGTAAAAACGCTTGATGTCGCTGCCAAACTCAATATACCCGTGGTCACGATGCGCGCTTTCGGTAAAGCCGATGACAAAGAGATCACCAAACAGGAATTCAAGTTTATCAAGAGGGTGTGTGAACAGGCAGACAGCAAGGGAGTAATCCTGGGGGTGAAACCGCACGGCGGCGCTTCGGTTTATAATGCCGCCACCGTGTTTCAAATGGTGGATGAAGTAAATTCACCCAGTTTGGGAGTGACCATCGACCCGCTGCATTTAACCAGAGGCGGCAGCGACCCGGCGGATACTGTCAAAAAGCTCGGCACAAAAATAGTGCATACCCACTTCCATGATTGCCCGCCGCCGCAAAATTACCCGGAAACCACCGAGCAGCAAACGCCCGGCAGAAGTAACATCGATTGGATCCAGCTTTTACAGAATCTCAAAGACGTGGGTTATAAAAGAGCTTTGGATGTCCATGTCATCGGCGCGTGCTCTTATCCTGTTGCACGGCAGATGGGTATCGCGGCGGAGGCCAAAGGTTACCTTAGCCGCTGCCTGCTGGATTTGAAATAGTTACAGGAATGAGTTTAATCCGGAAGAATCTACTACCTCACCTTTTAACAACGATATCGATGGATGAGTATCATAACTGCTTACTAGACATAAAACCATCCATTGTGTAATATATACGAAGGAATAACGGTTTTGCTATCAGTTCCCGTTAAGGATCTTTATGAAAGGTTTGGTAGTATGAAAGAAATAACCGAAAAGGATAACCGCTTATACGCGCGGTTATTAATCAACAGGGCCAGAGATATGCTGTTGAATGCCCGGCAGAAAGAGCTGGCGCCGTATCAGATTTCTTCCCGGCAGGCTTACATTCTGCACATTCTTTATAATATCGGACACAAGGCCACACTGGTCGAGTTAGCCAGGCAAAATGAGCGGGAAGTTAATACGCTTTCCGTGCAAATGACCAGGATGGAAAAAGACGGCCTGGTAAAAAAAGTCAGGGAAACGCCCAAATCCACATTGTTACGTTTCGAGTTGACAGAGAAAGGGCTGGAAACTTACAAAAACAGCAGAAAAATGAAATCGGATAAAACTATTATGTCGGCGTTATCCGATGATGAATGCGATGAACTGGTTAAATCATTAACAAAGATAATTGAAAAAGCCGAAAAGTACCAATAAGTAAAGAGTTCTCAGCTTTCAGCGGTCAGTATTCAGCTTAAAAGAATTAATTATCAAGAAAGTTCATTTTCCACTGCTGTCTCAATACCGAACAGGAAAAAACAAAAAGAGGCCGGGTTTTAACCCGGCCTCTTTTGCTTTCTTTAACGGCAACCGTTCGAATTTAGAGCGATACGCCGGCCCATATTCCTTCTTCCATTGCTTCGCGGATCTTGCGCGGTTTGACGCAATCGCCGACTTCCGCGAAATCCAGATATTTACCTTTGAGCGCTTTGGCCAATTTATCGTCCGGGGTGGAGCCGGTGGACAATACAATAGTATCGCATTCCAGGAATTTCTCTATTCCATCTTCGGTGATAATGGCGACGCCTTTGTCATTGATCTCCCTGAATTGGACATGGGGATAGATCTTGACGTTATCTTTCGCCAGTTTATCCAGGAAGTACTTTTTAAACATCCAGAACTTAGCCTCAATGGCCGGTTCGGGGAAGGTCATTGTGACTTCGGCGCCATTCTCCGCCAGGAAGAAACAGGTTTCACAGCCGACGTGCCCGGCGCCAATCTCCACAACCTTTTTACCTACTTTTTTCTCTCCGGAGAGTACTTCGCGGCAATTCACAACATTTTTGCCTTCAATACCGGGTATCGGGGGAACCCACGGCGTAGAACCGACCGCAACGATCACGGCATCCGGCGCAAATTTCTTTACCGCGGCAGGCGTTGCCTTTTTATTAAAAACAACTTTCACACCGGCCTTGGCTACCTGGACTCTCAAGTAGGTCAGTAAATTGCCCAAATCCTGTTTGTCCGGTGGGATCGCGGCTAAGATCAACTGTCCGCCGAGTTCGCTGCCTTTCTCCCAAAGTGTGACATGGTGCCCTTTTTGCGCGGAAACGATGGCTGCCTGCATACCGCCGGGGCCGCCTCCCAAAACCAGGACTTTCTTCTTTTTGGTAATACGCGGCAGTTTAGCCTGATAGTCTCTTTCTTTACCGACCATCGGATTTACAGTGCAGGACATCGGCTGGAAATCCACCATGACATCTTCCAGGCAGCGGTCATCGCAAATACACGGGCAGATATCTTCTACCCGGCCTGCCTTGGCTTTATTCGGCCACTGCGGGTCGGCGATCAAGCTGCGGGCGCTGCAGATGAAATCGGCATCGCCGTCCTCCAGGATTTTCTCCGCCATTGCCGGGTTCATGATTTTACCGGTCACCCAGATGGGCATTTTCACACCGGCTTTTTTAACGGCGGAGGTCACATCGCCATTGCAGCCGTCGGGCATAAAATAGGGAGGGCAAGACCATTCCGGGGTTTCCTGTGAACCGCTGGTAATATTTATGGCGGTCACACCGTTGGCTTCCATCAGTTTGCAGAG
>PMBW01000296.1 GCA_003153075.1 Dehalococcoidia bacterium
GAATATGTCGTCAAACAAGGATTTACCGCACTTAAATTGCATCTGGGCGATGTCGAAACATTGGCCGCGGTACGAAAAGCCGTGGGAGATGGGTTTGACGTGATGGTTGATCTGACGGCTAATTGCCGGTGGGATCCTGCCGCCGCCGTCAGAAAAGGGCTGGAGTTTGCGCAGTACAACCCCTATTGGTACGAACAGCCGGTCTTTCCGCATGATGATTATGACGGGCTGGCGTTCGTCAGGGCGAAATTAAATATCCCGCTGGCCACCGGGGAAGATGAGTACACTTCGCGTGGTTTCAACAGGTTGATCGAACTCAAGGCAGTGGATTACCTGCAACCCAGCATCATCAAAATCGGCGGTATACTGCAAGAGAAGAAGGTATTCACGCTGGCAGGGGCTTTTAACCTCAAGGTAGCCCCCAACTGCTGGTCGGTCGGGCCGGCGCTGGCAGCCACCCTGCACGTGTGTTTCTCCGAACCGGACGCTTTTATTATCGAGATGCCGGTTGACCTGCCGGAAGCGCCGATTTTAGCGCAACCGATCGCGCCTCTGAAGGACGGCTACTGGCAGTTACCCGCAGGTCCGGGGCTGGGCATTGAATTTAATGAGAAATCACTGGCTAAATACATAATTAAGTAACCAGGCTTTCAGCGATTTTTTAGTATCCTGTGATCTCATCCTGAAGAAAAATGATTATACCTTGCCGTTCTGCCGGGAATTAAAGAAAAGAAGAAAGCTACCGCATTACTCCCCCGCGTGACGGCCAGTATAACGGCGGTTACTTTGAGTTCATGTCCGGCGTCACCAATACGGATAACAGGACATACAGGGAAAAAGTTCAGGACAATCGACCTACTGTTATACCACTGAAAACAGGATGAAAAACCTGATTTCCCCATAACCCTTTTTCGTAATGATATTCCTCAGTGAAAGCCCGGGGAGAAAAATCACATCACGAGCCGGTTATATAAATTTTTACGCTCATTTCCGGGGACTTTTCGATCTGTTTATCCATAGTTTAAATTTACCGGTCATCCGCGTTTTCGCCGATTCTTTGACATTTATTGTGACTTTTAATATTATTGAACTACTAACCCCCGGGTTAACCTTGAGCAGATTGACTTATAACATTTGCGTTTAGCTCGTTATAAAAATTGAACGACCGACCCTCTGGTTACCTTTGAGTTGACTGAATTAACCTCAACCTTATAACACAAGGAAGGAATACGATATGCGGTGGCAGGAAGATTACAAACAGAAACTCGTTTCAGCAGCGGAAGCAGCAAAAGCAGTCAAATCAGGAGACTTGGTTGTCATCCCCTACCGGACCAATACCAAAGTAATTCCCCAGGCAATCGCCGACCGTAAGAACGAGTTGCGCGATGTCAGTATCCTCGTCGGCAGCCCGCGCATAGACCCGGCGATTTTTGCCGGCGCCAAAGAATCCTTCAACGTGATCGTGCCGGATGAAGTCAATGCCACTGTCGGCAATTTTGTGCCGTCGCTTTTCAGCCTCAGCTTTAAAGCCATGGACGAAAAACGTGAAGGCGCTTATAAAGACGTTGATGTGGCGGTGGTGGCAGTCTCACCCCCCGATAAGGACGGCGTGTGCTGCTTCGGGCATTCCCTGTTCCACCAGAAAGGCTACGCCAAACGGGCTAAAAAAGTTCTTGCCGAGGTCAACCGCAAACTGATCAGAACCAGCGGCGACAGTTCTATCCACGTTTCGGAAATCGATTACTTCGTGGAACATGACACCCCGGTGGCCGAGGTTTCCGGCAAGGGCGACCATTTCCCCGAATTTGATTCCGCTAAAACAATTTCCGGGTACATCGAAACTCTCGTCAAAGACGGCGATATTATCAGCCTGGGTGCGGGCGTCGCAGTGGAAACACTACCCCACCTGGGGTGCTTTGATAAAAAACACGACCTGGGCTACTGGGCCGGCGGTTCACGTTACGGCATCATCAAGCTGGCGAAAGCGGGTATCATGACGGGTAAGCACAATAACCTGTATCCCGGCAAGATCATTGCCAGCGGTTTTTACGGGGACGAAGAAGACATCGCTTACATGGATAACAACCCGCTGTTTGCGGTCTACGGCTATGAGTACGTCAATAACCCCGTTGTCTGCGCCCAGATCAACAACTTCGTGGCGATCAACAGCGTTGCCGCTATCGATCTCACCGGACAATGGACGGTGGGCGTTACCAATACCTACGGCGCGTATTTCCCGGTGGGCGGCGTTTTATCAAAAGGCGGCTGCTCTATCCTGGCTACCCCCTCGACATCGAAGGGCGGCACGGTTTCCCGCATTGTAACGCGGTTCGGCGCGGGCGCGGCCATTACATTACCCGCCGCTTTCGGCGATTATGTGGTGACCGAATACGGCATTGCCAGACTGTTCGGGAAGTCATTGAAGCAGCGCGCGCAGGAACTAATCGCCGTGGCGCATCCCAATTTCCGGGCGGACTTAAAGAAAGAAGCCGAGAAATTGTACCCCTAGTTTTCGGATATTGTTAAAAATCCAAACTTTATCCTACAGACAAACCTAAGCGGAGCAAAATAAACAGGAGGAAGACATGGCAGGACCATTAGCTGGTGTAAAAGTATTAGATTTCACATTTTATCTCCCCGGACCGTTTTGTGTGTTTATTCTGACGGATCTGGGCGCGGACACGGTTAAAGTAGAGCGGGTTACGCCCAAGGCCAGCGGCGGACCGCCCGATAAATCGGAAGAGATCAAAAAAGCCTATGACCCCAGGGACAGAAACAAGCGNNGCGCTCGACCTGAAAAGCAAAGAAGGCAAGGAAATCTATCTCAAGCTGGCGGCTAAGTCGGATGTCGTCGTGGCGGAAGGCAGACCCGGTATGCCGGAGAGGCTCGGTATCGGTTATGAAGATATCAAAAAACTGAACCCGCGCATTATTTACTGCCACATCTCCGGCTTCGGCTACGGCGGCCCGATGGAACAAGTTCCCGGTTTTGACCCGAACTACGTTGCATTAGGCGCGGTGCAGGGCCAGATCGGCTACGGCCCCAACGGCATCCATGTCCCCACGACAGAATCGATCGCCATCGGCGATATGTGCGGCGG
>PMBW01000353.1 GCA_003153075.1 Dehalococcoidia bacterium
ATGACCGATGCCGACGTCGACGGGTCGCATATCCGCACATTGTTATTAACCTTCTTCTTCCGCCATATGCCGAAGCTGATCACGGAGCAGCACCTTTTCATTGCCCAGCCGCCGCTGTACCGCCTGAAAACCAATAAAGAGGAGCGGTGGATCTACTCCGACGCGGAAAGAGAAACGGCGTTGAAAGAATTAAAAGACAAGCGTGTTGACGTCCAGCGCTACAAAGGTCTGGGCGAAATGAATAGCGAGCAGTTGTGGGAAACCACCATGAACCCGGCCACCAGAACTTTACTGCAGGTTAATGTGGAAGACGCCGCGAAATCCGACCAGATCTTCCAGGTACTGATGGGGGATGAAGTAGCCCCGCGCAAGGCGTTTATCACCGCCAATGCCCAGTATGTCAAGAACCTGGATGTCTAGTATTTATATGGTTGGTTGATGTTATTAAGATGGAGGGCCGTAGCCCTCCATCTCGTGTTTTTAGATTGGTTTTCCTATTCAGGTCAGCGATCGCCGGTGCAAGGATAAAATTCATGCAAACCTTTTTTCAGCGGGTTAAAAAACGAAATACATGTAGATATTTGAGCCTTGGCAGGTAGATATGGCTCTCTGTTTAATCGCCGGATTTCTGATATACTGAGGCTGGAAATATCCTTGAATAATATGATCGGGAGGTAAACATGAAAGGGGACAAAAAGGTCATCGAGACACTTAATGCTTTACTGGGGCGCGAACTGACGGTGGTCAATCAATACATGGTACATGCCGAAGTATGCGATAACTGGGGATACAATAAACTGCATGATGCGCTGCAGAAGCGCGCCGTGGTTGAGATGAAACACGCGGAAAAACTGATCGGGCGGATTATTTTCCTCGAGGGCATCCCGGTAGTCAGCGAACTGGAGAAATTGCACATCGGGGCAGATATCCCGAAAATGTTTGCCAACGATCATGAGGCGGAAATTGATGCCTCCAATAGATACAATGCCGGTATCCTGGTTTGCGGCGATGCCAAAGACTTTGTGACACGGGAGCTGCTGGAAGACATCCTGGGTGAGGAAGACGGACACATCGACGACATCGAAAAAGTCCAGGATCAGATTCAACAGATGGGGCTTCCGCAATTCTTATCGACTCAAAAGGGTTAAAGTTCAGTTCAAGAAGCAAATATCAAAATCCGGAATACGGTTCGACCGTGTATTAATACATGATTGTTACAAAATTCACGGAACTGTTCTTGTGGATTTTTACGTCGTTTTCCAATACCGTTGTTTGATGGTGTGAATTCACTATGTTACGTGCCGAAAACATATCTAAATCTTATGCGGACAGGGTGCTCTTCAACGGCCTCAATTTTGACGTCGGGGACAGGGACCGCGTTGCCCTTATCGGCGCGAACGGTTCCGGCAAGACCACTCTTTTCGATATCGTTGCCGGGGTGACACTGCCGGACTCCGGTCAGATCATCAAGAGCAAAGACAGTACCATCGGTTATTTGCATCAGGATATCAATCCCGGTTCGAAGAACAAATTGCTGGATGACGTAGAAAATGCCTCGAAAGAGATCCGCGAAATCGCCGAAAAGATCAATAGCGTGCACAAAGCGCTGGAGGACACCGACACTTCCAATCACGATAAGCTCCTGAATCAACTGGGCGAACTGCAGCACGGTTATGAAATGGCGGGCGGGTATGACGTCCACCACGAAGCGCAGGCCATCCTTTCCGGCCTTGGCTTTAAACAAACGGATTATGAACGTTCTTTGAGCGAATTCAGCGGCGGCTGGCTGATGCGCGCCGAACTGGCTAAACTGCTATTAATTAAACCCGACCTGTTACTGCTGGACGAACCGACTAACCACCTGGACCTGGAAGCGCAGATCTGGTTTGAAAAATACNNNTGGAATCATTGGAAGCATCGGCCAAACGCCAGGAAAGACTGATCGAAAAAGAGACCAAATTCATCAACCGTTTCCGCTCGCAGGCGACCAAGGCCAGCGTCGTGCAGAGCCGCATCAAGCGCCTGGAAAAAATACAGGTTATCACCATTCCGCGCACGACCAAAAAGATCCACTTCGCGTTCCCGGAACCGCCGCACAGCGGCAAGGAAGTCATCAGCCTGCGCCGTATTCAGAAGGCTTACGGCGACAAAGTCATTTATTCCGACCTCAATCTTACGCTTAACCGCGGCGACCGGGTGACGCTGGTCGGCCCCAACGGCGCGGGTAAAACCACGCTGCTGAAAATCCTGGCCGGAGTGCTGCCGTTTGAAGCCGGGGAGCGCGTATTGGGGGCGAATGTCATCACCGCTTATTACGCGCAATATGTGCTGGATTTATTAAAGCCGGAAAACACCTTGCTGGAGGAACTGGCACGATCGGCGCCGGATCAGACGGAACAGAACTTGCGGCGGATACTCGGCGGGTTTCTTTTCAGCGGCGACGATGTCCGGAAAACCGTGGCGGTCCTTTCCGGCGGTGAAAAAGCGCGCGTGGCATTAGCCAAAATACTGATGCAGCCGAGCAATTTCCTGCT
>PMBW01000354.1:0-13725 GCA_003153075.1 Dehalococcoidia bacterium
CTCCTTATATAATTAAAGACGCATGGGGACGGGAAAACCGAACAACAAGAAATAATAGTATCATAAATAATCGCACCGGAAATCAAAATGCTGTTATTTTCGTTCTCAAGAAAACTGACGGTCATCTTCAAGCAAACACCGGGAAATCTGCCATTCGTGTGTACGTTGGTTTGGACAAATTCACCGGGATATCAACAGTTCAACTGGTGTTGGGGAGTTTGTGACCTGATACCTTTGCAGGCGTCGTGCAAGACTATTTTAACCGGGAGCTGAATTACGAAACAGTGAGGGAAAACGCGGTGCTTTCGTAATAAGTGGCCTTTGTAACTCAACGATGTGTGANNACATCATTAGGTACGATCCTTTTTACCAATACTCCGTTCTTTTGAATATCGTCAATGAGTTCTCTGATATGCTGCCCTGAGTAATTAATACTCAACAAACAGAAAGGATCGATTACCACATAATCTACGCCTTCATTTAAAATTGCTTGATAATAGATATCCGGTGACCCATTCATCGTTATTATTTTGCCGAAAGTATCAAATTCCAGAACAGATTTTAAATTCGGGGAAAGAGCCGGAATAATCGGGTCAATTACATATATTTTTTTCGCTTTAACGTTTTCTAAATAAGCTATTGTCTCCTTGTATGACTGCTCTTCATAAGTCAAATTGGTTGAATTTAGAAAATTATAATCCATCCTGAGAACAATTGTGCCTGCCAGGCATATTATAAGCAAAAGACTGAAACCAATAGACCCGATGTTCATAAATAAAGAATGAATATTGAATTGTTCTTTCATCTGATTAATTTTTAGCGCTGGTATGAATGTCACAATTGCTAATAGTATGAATAAATAGAATGAAACGAAATAACGGGTTTCTCCAATTGGATTGAAAAACGAACAAAGCAGCAGCGATACTACCGTAGCTGTCAGAAAGAAAACATCAGGTTTAGCCCGGTTCTTTTTGAACAGAAGTACAATCAGTAATATTATACATCCTGCTACAAAAAGGGTTGATATCGTTTCTGCAAATGTCCCCCTGGAAAAAACAAGCATTTGACGGATTCCTGAAGGGAGTCTTGCCAGTTTATGGTTTATCGTTTCAACATTGTTACCGACGCGGTAGCCGAGTTGGCTAAACAGTGTTTGGGCAAAGAACTCGCGTGGGAACTTAACGATGAAATAGCCCGTAACCAGAGAAAATGATGCAATAATACCGCCAACCAATATCCAAAATTCGCGTTTTAGTAATCCCGTATAATACGAGCGGATATTTCTCCAATTCCACTCAGTTGAAATGACACCGATGCCTGTGACAAAAGCTGCCGCGGCTGGGATAAACGTGTATTTTGTTGCGACTGCTAACCCCAAACATAATCCGCTGAATAATAAATGTCCTCTATTTTTCTTGTACAGAATATAGTTGCCGGCAAAATAAAGGCCGGACAAAACTAGAAATATACCCAGCGGTTCCTGAACGACCCGATACCATGATGAATAAAACTCGGGAAATACTGCAAATAAAAATGATGCGATTATTCCAGCCGTGGAACTGTAAAACTTCTTGACGATAAAATATACCAAAATCAAGCAAGCGATAGAAAGTAATACGGAAAAATATCTACCGTAGAAAAAATTGTAACCGAATACCTTATATATTGATGCTAATACCAAATCATAAAAGGGGGGATGGACAAGAGTGAAATCTTTATATGGCATAAAACCCTGGGAGATAAAACGGCCGCCCATTGAGTAAGCGCCCTCGTCATAATCATTGATCCATAGGAATAGATGGGTTGATTTCCAGAGCCTCAGGTAGACGTCGAACAGGACGATTGCAATTAAAAATATGTAGGGTTTTTTGAATTTCGCTAACATAAGAATGTATTATATCATGTTATACAATATGTAAGTAATTTATTTACTCATTTAAAGTTGTAATTCGCATGATTGAAATCAATTTCTTCATAAAAACACAAAAAGAGCGGTGAGTCCCATGTCCTTTCCCCGTTTCGCTGCTCTATGAGTTATAATGCGTGGATTTGCTAAAACCGGACAACCGCGGTTATAAATAGTCATCGCTGGATTTGCCCTGCCGGCCGGCATCCGTTTGACAAACAATTTTAACGATTGTATATTGAAATTAGGAAATAAAGTAAATAGTAAGCCAAAATTTATTCTTTCCCCGTGTATTCGTAAGTCCGGATTTCTCTTGATTGCTGCGTGTAAACGTGCGTCGTGGAAAGATGGAAAATACGGTAACTGAATTCCCCCGCGGACCTGCTCAACTGCCGCCCAACAGGTCCACCGAGCCTATTCTGGCCGCATTATTTCTAAAGCAATAAAATCCTCTTATCCGCGTGCGCAAAGCGCCCTTCCGTGGACCTATGGATATAGCTTCAAGGTACGTGCTGCCGTAAGGAGGATATCAATATGCCGGCAAAACAATCTGAAAATTCCCTGGAGTTACTCTTTTACCCGCGCAATATCGCGGTTATCGGTGCGTCTAACACCGTCGGGAAGCTGGGATATAATGTTTTTAAAAATTTACTCAGTCACAACTACCCCGGCAAACTCTATCCCGTTAATCCCGGCGCAGACGAAGTACAGGGCGTCAAAGCCTGCAAGGATATCACCGACATCACTGAGGATATCGATGAAGCGGTCATCATCGTTCCGGCCCGCAATACCCCGCAGGTCATTAAAAAATGCTGCGAAAAAGGAGTTAAGTTCGTCGTCAATGAGGTCGCCGGTTTCTCAGAGATCGGAAAAGAGGGCCGGGCGATCGAACTGGAGATTCTGGAATCCCTCCGGAATTCCGGCACCCGCATGGTCGGGCCTAACTGTTCCGGTTTGATCAATACCCACCACGACATGGTGCAGTCGCTCGGCATCGTTGGTTCGCTGAAAAAAGGCAATATCGGATTGATCGCGCAGGCCGGTGTCTATGCCGCCGGATTGCTCTGGGGTTTCAGCCGGACGATGGGTTTCGGCATTATTGCCACGGTCGGCAATAAACTGGATCTGAACGAGACGGATATCCTGCAATACCTGGGCACGGACAAGAACATCGAAGTTATTTCCATGTATCTGGAAGATATCAAGGCCGGGCGGCGTTTTATCGATGTTGCCCGCGAGATCACCACACGGAAACCTGTCATTGTGCTCAAAGGCGGCCGCACCGATGTCGGCAGGAAAACCGCTGCCTCACATACCGCTTCCCTGGCCGGTAATGCAGCGGTCTATAACGCGGTATTTAACCAGAGCCATATTATCAAGGCAGATAGCTACCGCGATATGTTTAATATCACTAAGGCCTTCTCAAAACAGCCTGTGCCCAAAGGCCCGGGGGTATTGATTATCACTTATACCGGCGCCATGGGCGTCACCAGCACGGACGCCTGCTATGAAAAAGGCCTGCGCCTGGCGGAATTATCCGCTACCTCAATTGACTATCTGAAAAAAGTAATCCCGCCCTACGTTACGGCTAAGAATCCGGTGGACCTCACATTTGACCAGACGCCGGAACAGGTGGCGGACATTATTAATATCTGCGTTAAAGATGCGGATGTCAGCGCCATCGTGATTATTATCCAGGCGGAGTTGACCGACAGGTATATCAGCTGCATTAATAACCTCAACCTGCAAGGAAAACCGCTGATGATCAGTATCCCGGCTCGCAATTTCGCCATCGAGTCCGTGATAAAAATGGAAGAACTCAGCTTCCCGGTCTATGACGCCCCGGAAACGGCCGTTGATATGCTCGCCAGGATGCACTGGTTTTATAAACAAAACCACTCATAATCACCGGGCTGGCAAATAGCATCTGGGGTAGCTCATTTTTACCCAAATTATTATAACGTGAACTTGTGCAACTAAGTAGTAGTATTAAGCCGGAGATAGATTTCCAGCAAGGGGTTGAATCTCCTGAATTTTATTTCGTCCCGACCACAGGCCTGCTTATCCAACCAGAAATGTTCCTGTGCCGACAGCTATCAGTTCGTTCTGCTCATTTCGAAGCTCGGTACGGACTACCGCGACTTTATTACCAACTCTGAGAATGTTGCCGGAGGCAATAAAGTGCTTGCCCTTACCCGGCAAAAGATAATCGATCCGCAGATCGATCGTGCCGCCTTTTAATACCGGAGGGTTATGTGACGAAGCTGATTCCGCGTGCCATGCGCCGTCTATAGCTAAAATAAACGCCGCCTCGGTATCCAGTATTGACGCGATCACTCCCCCGTGCAGGATTTTAAAGTGCGGATTGCCCACCAGCTCATCCCGCATGTCGAAACGAATACGACTGTTTTCTGCGTCAAAACTACCTACATTAAGTCCGAGCATACGGTGAAACGGCAATTCGCTGAAGAGCTGGCAAAGCGTTTTTATGGCAACATCCTTTCCTTGATTCATAATGCTGACTCCATATTTTTAACAAAATTCCTTTTCCGGTCAGGTCAAAGAAAATTATAGCAGTCTTTCTTAAATGGCAATAATAAAACATTTGTGGCCGCATTAGCAAAATATCCAGATGGTCTAAATATCAAACCTTAATAGAATATCCAAACGGTATCACACAGCTGTGCCTGTGGCAGGATAGACATTGGGATGTTTGTCATTCCATGGGTACGATTATTTAATAACATTCAGTTTTTTTGTTTAATCATATCGGTTTGGGTGATTGAACGAAGAACCACCTTTCGCACTACCATCTGTAAGATCGACTGAAAAAGGAATCCAGGAATCGTACATTGGATTGTAAGATTCTCCAGATAGACTCGTTTTGGTACGTGTTATTGCTCGAATTCCATCCCCCCATGCAATATCGCGTGTTTTCCAGAGTAACCCAGCAGTACCGAAAGCTAGAAAATAACAAAGATTACCAAACACTATCTCATTAAGTTCAGGCACTAAAACATAATAATCAATACCCCAACTAAAAGTTGATACCAAGGCTCGAGTTTCAGGGTCAATAATGTATCCATCACCTTTTGCAATAACAATCAAGCGTTTCCCATTTAGATGCTCTACCACATCGTCAATACCACCAAGCCCAGGCTTAAAATTCCCAACCCAAGTTGGTTTATTTTCAGGAATAAACTCCACAACAAAACCTTCCCTGGGATACTTCCAACCAAAAGCTTGCGGGGTTGCCGCATAAGGCGGTAAATGATTAAGAATAATGAATTTTGGCATTGACCCTCTTAAACGCTGCCATTGGATATCTGCGCTTCAACTTAGACTAAATAATAAATCAAAACTAAGTTTATCACTAACAGCGAAATATGAAAAGTATTTCAGGCTGGACAAACATCGGGATGTTTGTCATTCCATGCGTATGTTTCCTAAAAATATCAGGCCGCCATTTATTGTGCCTTTTTCTGTGGAATACTGACCGATAAAACGATCGAACCGGCCAGGATCAACAATACTACTCCCAGCGAAATTAATGTGGGTATTTCAAAGATATCGCTGAGCAACATTTTTATCCCGACAAAAACGAGCACAATGCAAACACCGGTAGCGAGATACCGGAATAGGTAAAAAAGGCCGGAAAGGGCAAAGAAAAGCGCTCGGAGCCCCAGGACAGCAAATATACTGGAACTATAAACGATCAGCGGATTAAGCGTCACTGCGAGCACCGTTGGCACTGAGTCCGTGGCGAACATAATGTCCATCGTTTCGATCGTGATCAAGACAATAATCAGGGGTGTCGCGAAAACCTTTCCGTTTATTTTTTTAAAAAAAGTGGCGCCCTTATATTCCGGCGTGACCCGTATGATTTTACGTGCAAATCTGACGACGGGGTTCTTTTCCGGCTCGATCTCTTTTTCTTTTTGGGTTATCAGTTTAATACTCGTGTAAATCAGAAAAACCCCCAGAATGTAGATCAGAAAATGGAATCTGCTGATCAGCCCGATCCCCGCAAAAATGAAAATTCCCCGAAATATTATGGCGCCCAGAATACCCCAGAGCAATACCTTCCGCTGCGCTTCCCGCGGCACCGCAAAATATGTAAAAATTGCCAGAAACACAAAAAGATTGTCTATACTCAAAGAATATTCGATGATATAGGCGGTAGTGAATAAAACTGCCTGATCCCACCCCTTGACGAAATACAAAATAAGATCAAAGATAAACGCTAAACCGACCCAGAATCCCACCAGTTTCAGGGCTTCTTTGACCGGAATAACATGAGCCTTGCGCTGAAAGACAAATAAATCAAGAAAAAGCGCCAGAATAACAATAACGCCGAAAACCGGCCACAACCAGGTTCCGTTCACGATTTCACCATATTAACAAAGTTCCATTGTATCGCCAAAGGTGCTCTATTAATCTTACTATGCTTTAACGGCGTTATGCGATTGGGCAATCTGAGTTTCCCTGTTCGGCGCGGACCCTCGCCATACGGTATTATGCCGTTAATCGTTAAATCTACCATTTCAAACTGTTATTTTTTTCTTTCGCTTCGCCCCGGCCCCACTACCGCCGAAAATGGTCATCACACCCAGGATGAATCCGAAGTTATACCAGTTCCCGTTATTATGCACTTCATAGATGTTCACATTTTTGGAAAACAGCGAAATAATAAAGGTCACCGGTGAAATAATGCCGTGCCACAAACCGGACCAGAAACCGTAAGTTTTCCCCGCGGCATCGGCCGCATGTACCGCCGGATTTGCGCCCGCGGCACAGCCCGTCAGTAACGCAACTGCCAGAATTGCCAGAATTGTTAAGATCACAAATAACACCCTTTTCTTCATTTTGGTTCCCTCTCTTTTATTCAGACACGTTTTTCCCATCCGGTTGGTATTCCAGCAATTCTCCCGGCTGGCAATTTAGTTCCCGGCACAGCGCATCCATGGTTGAAATACGCACCGCCCGGGCTTTTCCGGTTTTAAAGATCGATAAATTTGAATCGGTCAGGTCTATGCGTTTTGCCAGCTCATTGAGTGATATCTTTCTATCCGCCATTACTCTATCGAGTCTGAAAATGATACTCATGTTAAGTTCTCCCTACACTGTTAAATCATGCTCTTCCTGCAACTTCGTTCCATCTCTAATAATTACGCAGAGTATTACCAGGATGATGCTCACCAGCAGTAAACTGAAATTCATCGTTAGTATTGAATATCCAATAAGCAAATTACTTATCTTCGCGGTGATCTGCACATTACTTTTGTTGAATACAATATTATTTTTGAAATTAGCAAATAAGTATTGCGCTTTTTTTATTATTTGGAGCTGCAAAGCCACAACGACTCCAACGTATGGCAGCGCGATAATTTTTAAAATGAGCGCCCAGTTGTAAATCTCCCTTATGTTACTGGTGGCATCCATTTTTATGACTTGATCCGCAATCCAGTCTCCCACCGGTTTGGAAAAAAGCAGCATTGCGAATACCACACCCGCGATTATTGAGCCCACCAGCACAACCCACCATGCGATTTTTAAAATTACACCGACTACTGACGACAATGACTTTTCCCCAAAACATTTCATGTTAATCCCTCCAATATCTTCATAGACAACTATAAAACAGTTATTAGCTGTTTGTCAAGTATTATTTATTGATATTCAATAATTTATATGTATTATTTAATATCTATTGCCTTATAAATAACAGCTTCCAAGGATCTGCGCTCATGAAGATATCAACACCCATAAAAAAGCCTCCCTGGGTGGGAGGCTGTGCTAATATCTAAAAATAAACAGCTTCACCGGATAGATTTGTAACCGCCGGCCACACCCTTCGGCGAAAGCACGATCTGCCACAATTGATTGCTTCTGGCACGGAACGACCCGGCGCAGGAAAGCAAATAATATTTCCACATCCGGTGGAACCTTTCATCATACTTCGATTTTAGTTTATCCCGGTTTTTCTCCAGGTTGCTGTGCCAGGCCATCAGTGTTTTATCATAATCGGCGCTGAAGTTGTGCCAGTCTTCCATCACAAACAACCCCTCGATCGACCGGCTTAACTGTTGGATTGAAGGCAGCATCCCGTTGGGAAAGATGTACCGGTTAATCCACGGATCCACTGATTTCACCGATGTATTGCCGCCGATGGTATGCAATAAAAACAGTCCGTCGTCATCCAGGCAGCGGCGGACTACTTCCATATACGTGCGGTAGTTTTTATAACCGACATGCTCGATCATGCCCACCGATACGATCCGGTCGAATTTTTCGTTGACATCCCGGTAATCCTGTAATCTGATTTCTATGGGCAGTCCGGCGTTTAGAGTTTGTGCCAACTCTACTTGCTCTTTCGAAACCGTTATCCCGACAACTTTCACCGCGTATTTTTCAGCGGCGTATTTTGCGAAACTGCCCCATCCGCAGCCGATATCCAGCACTTTCATCCCCGGCTGCAGGCCCAGTTTACGGCAAATTAGTTCCAGTTTATTTTCCTGCGCTATATCCAGATTCGGCGCGTCTTGCCAGTATGCGCAACTGTAAACCATGCGTTTATCCAGCATATTGATAAATAGGTCGTTGCCCAGGTCGTAGTGTTTTTCGCCGATCTGAAAAGCCCGGGTTTTTGATTGCCTGTTCAGCAGCCGGGCCAGTAAAACCTGATAGATTAGCGCAGTATTCTTTTTAATCCCTTTTTGTATTTGTGCCCGGATTACACGGGAAAAGAATTCATCCAGCGCGGGGCTGTCCCACCAGCCGTCCATGTACGCTTCCCCCATGCCCATCGTGGCTTGCGACAAGACGGTCTGGTAAAACCTCTGATTGTGTACGCTGATATCCCAGGGATTACTGCCGTTAACTTTGATCCCGGCCAGCGATAGTAATTGCTGTGCGGTTTCTTCGAATTTATCTGTTTTCATCGTTCAGAACTCCATTCGAATTATTCTAAATTTTAAAAAGCGCGCGAAACCAGCAGATCTTTTACACATATTAATGCAGCCTGATACCGGATATTCATTAAAATATTTGCCCCGACAATTTAGTAAAATACCGGCAAAGTGTCAGCTGGTCTGAAGCTCTTCTACTGTCACTTTAACGACATTTTTTATCTTCATGTTGCGGGCGGCCATTTCAGCCGCGGCTTTATCGAAGATTTCGCCGGAAGTGATGATTTCGCCCTTGCCCCAGATCCGGCAGCCCTTATGCGAAGCCGCATCCAGGCAGAGGATAGCAACCTGTGGATTTTCCTTGATATTGGCGATGGTGCGCGGGGAAGCGACATCCGCAAACAGAACATGCTCATCGTCCATCACGCGCAGTGACCCTTTCGCCGAGACGTTGGGCTTGCCGCTTTTGCTGGCGGTGGCTACATAGGCCGGACGCATTGTTCCGATTGCTTTTTTTGCTTCTTCGGTAAGTTTTGCCATGTTAACCTCCATTTTCAATCCGGAATAGGTACGGTGACTCCATTTTACGCCAATGCTGTTTTCACAACAAGTCAATGTAAGGGGCTACGAGGGAATAGTGAGACTAGTGTCCCTGCCTGTCCGATACTGTCGTTCCCGCGAACGCGGGAATCCAACTAACTAATATGGGTTAAAAACGATGGTCTGACAAGGTTTACAGGAGAACAAGCCGGACAATCTGATAGTCTTCCTGTACTGAATAACAGACGGTACATTAAATTAAGACTATTTTATGGATTCCCGATCAGGTCGGGAAAGACAAACTATTTACCCGTAAATCAGCGCGAATTTATCATTCAGGTACCGGATGAAATCGGAGGAATCAAATGGCTTTCCTGTCGCCTGTCTGATCAGCTCGGACGGCGTGTAAAGACTGCCCTTTTTATGCACATGCTCTCTCAACCAGGTGAGCGGAACCGAAAATTCCCCGCTCCGGATGGATTCGTCCAGTGACGGGATTTCTTTCCGCATGGCCGCCTCGAGTTGTGCCGCATAGGCCGACCCGAAAGAATAGACCGGGAAATAACCGAAGGATCCCCATGACCAGTGTACATCCTGCAAAACGCCTTTATCGTCATCCAGTACGTATAAGCCGAGGTATTCCTTGTATTTTTGCCGCCATACTTCCGGCAGCCGCCCCACTTCCAGCACGCCGTTGATCAGGTCGCGCTCGATCTCGAAACGGATGATGATGTGCAGGTGGTAGGTGAATTCATCAGCCATAATACGGACAAACGACGGCTCGATGCGGTTCACAAAACGGAAAAATTCCTCGAAACCGATGACTGCTGTTTCTTTCACAAAGATTTCCTTGAACCGCGGGAACCAGTATTCCCAGAAAGGACGGCTTCTGGCAAGATTGTTTTCGTAGAAACGGCTCTGACATTCGTGGATGCTTAAACTGACCGCGTTACCCATTGGGGTACCCTTGTATTTGTCCTGCAGACCCTGCTCGTAGATCCCGTGACCGGCTTCGTGCACGGTCGAGAATAGCGCATGCATCGGGTCCTGCGCCAGGAAAGTCGTTGTTATCCTGACATCCCCGGTATCGATGCGGTTGGTGAAAGGATGCTCCGAGACATCCAGCCGTCCCGCGTTATAATCAAATCCTAATGCGGCAGAAACCTGCCTGGTAAACATCCGTTGTTTCTCGATGTCAAAGGTTTTCCCCTTAAACAGGTCGGCGGACGGTTTGTTTTTCGCGGTTTGCAGTTTTTGCAGCATGGGAATCAGCGTTGCTTTAACCTGTGTGAATAGCTCCTCGCACTGCGCGGCGGTCAGCCCTTCTTCGTACTTATCGATCAGGGAATCATATGCATTTTGCCCCCCAGCGAGGTAGTGCGCCTCTTCGCGCACTGTTTTGATAACCTCCTCCAGTTTGGGGGCAAAAAAATAATAACCGTTCTCCCGCTTTGCCTTTTGCCAGACATCGAAAGCTTCGCTGTACAAGGCGGCTGCCCTGGCCACAAATTCCGCGGGTAATTTGATCTCACGCTCATATTCGCGTTTCCATTCGCGCAGGTTGGCGGCTTCGTCGGGCATCCATAAACCGGCCTGCGTTATTTTCAGCAGCTCGCCAATACGCGGTTCGGTCAATTTTTGGTGGTAGAGTTTGGTAGCATAGGAGACCATTTCGGCGCGGGAGGCGGAACCGCCGGCCGGCATGTAAACCTGCTGGTCCCAGCTCGCCAGGTTAGAAATGCTGTTGATCAATTGTAATTCCCGCGACCTTTGCACCAGTTCCTGATATGCTTGCGCCGGATTGATCCCGCGGCTGCTGTAAGCTTTTGAATTCATCTGCAACACCTCCCCACACCGGAAAATCGTGTGGAAACTTGCCTCTTTTCTGATATTAAAGTATCACAAAGGCATTATATTATCAATGTTTGCGATAGGCGGCCGACACAAGGGTTAGTCCCATTGCGAGGAGCCATTCCGCAGAAGGACGACGTGGCAATCTCCCGAAATATTTTTCATGTTGGGATTACTTAATTAATTGGAAACTCATCACTTCTTTTTTAATTTCCAATTTTAGTATTATTTAGTATTTAGATATTAGTATTTAGAATTTTATCTTCAAGGCTTCTGCGCCAGCGTGACTGAGTAATTGAACTTCTCATCGCCGGTAGTCTTCATGATCTTAAACCCGGCCGTTTCCGCCCAACCGTTCATTTGCGCGGCGGAGCGCATCGTCATGCGTAAAGGTTGCCCCCGCAGATCGGTGAAAACCCCCTGCGCAAATTCCTGGTTCACGTGCCGGGCCTGGTTGGTGAAAAGAAAACACCCCTTCGCCGGCAGAATATCGTACAGCAGGGACATGCTTTTTTGTACCAGCGCGTCTTCGTTGATCCAGTCATAAAACCCGGATGAAACGGCGATATTGGCTTTGGGAGTGACCGCACCCAATGATTCGGCGCTGAAAGCGTCCCCGGTGCTGAAACTGATGCCCTTAACACCGAGCGCTAAAGCATTCTTTTCCCCGCGGGCCAGCGCTTCTTTATCGATGTCCCGGCAGAGAACAACGACGTCAGCCATCCCCTCTTTACTTTTCACATCCAGGATATAGCGCGCGGACCCGGCGGCAATATCCACTACTGTGGGCTGGCGCTGCAACATCCTCTGCACATAAATTCCTTCGACCAGGTACTGCTCGAGATTGGCTTTTCTGGTCCTGACGTCTTCCCACCCTGCATTGGCAAGGTAAACCTTGTCCAGCCATTTCCCGATCAGAAACCGGCCGTGCGGCTGGTTCTGGTAGATATAATCCAGCATCACCCCGGAGGTCAGCCCTTTTTTAGTGACCAGCCGGATGCCGTCGCTGGTCTGCCCGATTGTCCTGACGCCTAAACGGGTAAAAAAGATCTGTATTTTTATCCGGAAGTTCATCTTCTTTGTACCTCCTCCCTTTGCAGTTTTAATCGCTTTACACGCTGTTCCAGGTCCAGGGCCGCATCTGTGTTCTCCAATCCATCCAAAGGGGCTTCCCAGTAGCGCAGGGGTTCGCCGAAGACTACTTCAATTTTCGCCGGGCGCGGGAATTTGGTGGATTTAGGCATGCTCTGCAGCGTCCCCCGGATATAGACAGGGATGATCGGCACTTTAGCCCGTCTGCTCAGCATGATCGCGCCCGCCTTGAAACTGCCGATTTCACCGGTGACCGTCCTCGTCCCTTCCGGAAAGATGATAATGCTGCGCTTGTCTTTCAGTTTGGTCAAGGAAATCTGCAATCCGGCCTTTTCCGTCCCGATCCTATCCAGCGGGATCACATTCGCGATCAACCGCGACCAGAACGAAACCATTCCGTTCCGGAAAAAATAATCCTTGGCCGCCGCGGCAAACATCCGGTTGACATACCGCAGCGGTAAAGCGGCAAAAATCGCCATCGTATCCATATGGCTGGAATGATTGGGTGTAATGATGCAGGGCCAATTGTCGATCAAAGCTTCACGATTAATCACGGTCAGTTTGTTGTAGCGGCGGATAAACGGATGCAGCGCGGCATGGAGCATATAGCGGCCGCCCCTCGTAACCGGGCTGTCTCGCACGAGGTCATAAGGGGTAGGCGGCGGCGCATAGTCCCACTCAAAGGGGTCTTTTACCGGTTCCGCGTGAACTGTTTCATCATTGCCCAATCGACCACCTGCCGTACAAAGAGATGGTGGTGATAAAGAACGCATTCATGAAATGGAAAAATACCGGCGTCGCGAACAGGATACTATCCAGTCTGTCCAGCAAACCGCCGTGCCCCGGAATCAGGTGCCCGGTGTCTTTAATATGCACATCGCGCTTGAGAAGCGAAATCGAAAGGTCGCCGCACGTTCCGAAAAAAGCCAGCAACACGCCCAGAATGACGGCTACCCACCAGTCCATGTTATACAGCGCAAACCGGATGGCAACCGTTACCCCGACAGTGATGATTCCCGCGCCGATCGCGCCTTCCCAGGTTTTATTCGGGCTAAGATGCGGCACCATTTTATGCCGTCCCAGGTTAGACCCGATGATGTAAGCGCTGGCATCGTTGGTAATAATGATTAGCAGAAATGCGATGATCAGTTGAAAACCGGTTTCGATGTTCGCCAGGTAGGCTAGATAGGCGAGGAACCAACCGAAATAGATCACCCCGAAAATGGTCAATACCGTCCGCTGGATCATCCCTTCGTATTTGTCTTTCAAAATGGGTAGTAAAAAGGCAAGGATGATGATGTACGCCGGCATCGACATGAAAGTGCCGAAAGAACTTAAAATCACGGTCGCATAAACCAGTAAAATGCAGATCCTGCCCAGCCACATGTGCGCGGTTTCTTTCCACAGTCCCACCGTGCGCGAAAACTC
>PMBW01000354.1:13773-19528 GCA_003153075.1 Dehalococcoidia bacterium
AGCAAAGGGATGCTCCAGGCTATCAGGATTGCCCAGACCAGCAGCAATAACCTTTGCCAGAGTTCGGTAGGAAGTGTCATTTTATCTGTCCTTTCAGTTCTCTATCTAGTTTCTTTGCCAGTTTCAGCCCGAAGAAATAGGCTTTGTCCAGGTCTTTTTTAGCCGGACGGCCTTTATAGGTTTTGAATTTCCGGTGATAGCCCGGGCAGGTAAACCGCGCGACGGGTTTCATATTCCATTTTTCCGCCATATAGCGCAGGCACATCGGCGCGGTATATTGCCCCCACACCGGCAGTCCGAAAGTCGTAAAAACAGCAAATAGCGGCGGCCTTGTCTTGATGCTGTCCAGGAATTTATCGGTCGCGGGGGTGGGTCGCTTTCGGATGTTGGGACTGCCCAATACCACCAGCGCGTAACCGCTGATATCCTTGACTTCGGCAACCGTTTTTGCGGCGCATCCGATCCCTCGTGCGATTTCTTCGGCAATTTTCCGCGTGTTGCCGGTGGCGCTGTCATAGATCACGATGGTGCGGGTGCCATTCTCCGGTTCCAGTTCTTCCACTTCTTTGATGCGGATTTCCCTGAGCTGTCCCCACAACCGGCGCAGCACAGTATACTGTCCCAGGACGACCAGCAGGCCCATTGCCATTTCCATCGGCGTAATGGTGACCGTGCCGAAGGTGAGGCCCTGCCGCTGCGGCAGGAGAAAGAACTGGAACAAAGCAAAAACCATCCACGAAATCATACGCTCGACTTTGCCCATCGGGCCCTGGTGCTGCCAGTTCACGCCGATGGCTTTGCCCAGCATTCCGGTGTAACTGACCAGGAACATGGTGGCTAAGGCAGCTAACCCCAGCCATGTCCGGCAAAGCGGTGAAAGCGCGATGCCGCCAACGACAAAAATATCGGAATAACGGTCGGGCAGCGCATTGACGATCTCCCCTGTGAGGGAGTGCTTGCCGCGCTGTATTGCCATCACGCCGTCGATGGTATTCAGTGTCATGCGCACTAAAATCAGCACAATGGCGACAATTAAAAGGATGCGGGAGTCTGCGGCTTTATAGAAACACCAGCCGGTTCCCGCTGTCGCGATAACGGCCGTATAACTGACGATGTCCGGGTCCAGCCAGTGCAGCTTTTTCGCCAGCGGCAGCAGGATCTTTCTGTAAGGGAACTTCAGCAGATACAAGTCCATCGGTCAGCTCCTGCGAAGTTACATTAAGTAAAGTTGCCGTATGTTACCATATGCATGCGCAATCTGTCAAAGAATAATTCATGCCTGTGGCAAGACTGCCAAAACCGGATGAAAAAGAAAGCCACCGGCTATGGTCAGTTTCCGGTGGCTTTGCAATCAACTTATGCGTATCGAGTCCCGGCCGGTTGCTAAAAGTTACCCCGGCTATTGCAGGTTGCTCTCCCTTTCGCGAAAGGCCGGCATGTCCAAAAGGCACGAACGGGAGAAGTTAGGAGGGATTTTCCCGGTTAGTTTTTAAGATCATGACAACCTTACTTACAGCGGCTTTACCGGCACATAAATATCAACGATGTGCTTTCCTTCGAGATGCTCTTTGGGATTATTCAGGTACAGTTCATAGCAAGGACCGTCCTCCGGCTGATAACCGCTGTCCGGTAACCACCCGCCGTAAACCGTGTTCCAGGCATCCTGGTACTGGTCGCCGTTGATCTCAAAATGTGCGACGGCATATTTGCCGGCGGGAATCGCGCCCTTGCCGATGTCCCCGCTCACTTTTGTATCGGCGGGAACGGTAATGCAGGCATCTACCCTCAATCTACTGCCGTCGGTGATGTTCGGGTTATCATAGTACGCCATCAGCAGTTTGGTTTCCGGGAAACGCAATAACCCGCGCGGTCCTGCCCAGGTCATCAGCTTTGTGATGAGCTTTTCAAAAAGCGCCGGGTCCCCCTTGTACGGTCCGATGTGCCGCGCGTAAACNNTCTTCATTTCTATCCTCCATATTTGATTTGCCATACCTTGAGTATAGAGAGGATAGACTTCGAACTCTTGTCGAACCTTGCCGGGTGGTTTATCATCCTTGCTGTCCGTTTTGCTAATCTTGCTATTATCGATTTTCCGTTCGCGCCAGGTGGTGGCGCTCATGCGAAAGGCTTCTTTAAACGCTTTGGCAAACGCCGATGACCCGGAAAAACCGCATTCAAGGGCTACTTCCGTGATGGATTCCCGCGGATTCTGTAAAAGCTTGCTGGCGGCTTTTTCAATACGCAGCCGCTGGATGAAATCATTCAGCGTTTCCTGCATTATCGCGCTGAAGATACGGTGAAAATGAAACGGCGAAAACTGCGACACCTTGGCGATTTCCTGCAAAGACAGGTCTTTATCGATGTTTTTTTCTATATAATCGATGACCAGGTTGATCCGCGCTGTGTACTCTTCCCGGATAAATTTCTGCCGGTTGTCTACCATGAATTTCTAGCACCTAACTCTCATTTTAGACACATGCTCTGAAATTATAGCATATAAAAAACAATCAAGAACCAGGTATCAAAAATGACGTAAGGTTAGCGCCCAATTCGATCGTATAATCCGCATCCGCGGCGGTATGCCAAATCAAGAAACTTGACCGTGTCTTTCTCAGAAGAATGTTGAACATTAACCTCTAGCAGTAAGGGAAAAGTCATTTTCGCGGTTGTAAGCGTCAGGCAAAGCGTTTCCCAATCTATAAATCCTTCACCCGGAATAACATGGTCCACAAATTCTCTGATTCTATCTGACAAATGGACGGCTATAACTCTGTCCTTTAATTCGAGCAACAGGTCGAACGGATTCGGACCGTCGATCTGGTCGTGAGAAGAATCATAACAAAACCCGATTGTAGCAGGGTCAGCCTCCAGGATCGCTTTCCTTATTAGTTCCGTTGCCGGACCCGGTAAAACGTTTTCCAGAGCAAATTTGACTCCGGTGCACCGGGCTATTGTATCCAGCTCGCGGCATTTTAATCGTAATTCCGATAATCTTGCTTCGAGTTCGTTCTGTCCGAAAGAAAATGGCCCGCCGTGCAGTACTATTACGGGCGCCCGCAGTTCCACTGCTGCTTCGGCAATTGCCATCAACTCACCGGCATTTTCTTTTCCGATTTNNACCTGCTTCTGCAATCAGCGGAATCTGTTTCTCGATCGGTATATTGTAATCAAACCAGGTCGAAATGGATATTTGTCTTTTATTCATCAAATACCTTCACCGGCATTAGAATTTCCATCCGTACCGCATATATCATATTACACCTTCAGCTAAATTTGCCATGCTATATCAGGCTATTACAATCAACATCATTCTTGAATATTGATTATTATTTGATTATTATTTCGGATTTCGAATTTATTCTGAACCTGGGTTTTTAAGGGTGGGGAGTAAAAACTCCCCACCCCTTTTCTTAATCCATCCCAATGAAAGCCGCAGGCGTTAGCCGAAGGTCCCATACTTGATAGGGGATCGGGATCCAGATGCTGGTTATCTCTGATGTTTATTGAAATCCTTCTGCCATTGCGAGATTTTTTTCCACTTCTTTTTTTCTTCTACTTTGCCCAGGTCATTTTGCCGGGCTTCCAGATAACGCATTTCTTTCCCCAGTTTCCGGTAATTTTCCAGCCGTCTGGCTTCCAGTATGCCGTCATCAATTGCCTTTATGACAGCACATCCCGGTTCTGCGCTGTGTGTACAATCGCGGAACCGGCACCCCTGCGCCAGTAACTCGATATCCGGAAAAGCCCCGGCCAGGTCTGCCTCATCCACCCACAACTGGATTTCTCTCATACCCGGTGTATCGATCACACAGCCCCCGCCGGGCAGCAGCAGCAATTCCTGCCCGGTAGTCGTATGCCTCCCGCGAAAATCTGTCTCCCGCACCTCACCCACCATCAAGCGTTCCACCCCCAGTAGCGCGTTGATGATCGAAGACTTACCGACACCGGACGGTCCGAGAAACACCGCCGTACTCCCTTTGGTCAGGTATTGTTTCAGTTTTTCCAATCCAGCAGTATGGGTTGCGCTGATCGCCAAAACCGGAACTGACGGTGCGAGCGGCTGCACAGCATCGATTTGTCCCTGCACATCCAAACACAGGTCTGTTTTATTCAGAATGATCACCGGCGCAGCCCCGCCCGCCCTTGCTACAATAAGATAACGCTCGATCTTGCTCCGGTTCAGGTTCCGGCTGCCGTCCAGACTGCCGGCAATAAAGACCGTATCGATATTCGCTGCGATCACCTGTTCGGCGGTCGTACCGCCGGAATAACGGTCTCTGCCTCCGGAAACCTGGCGGGATATTTTGCTTTTACGCGGAAGCACTGTTTCAATCTCTTTGTTTTGGCCGGATTTATTGGTTCTCACTCCTACCCAGTCACCCACTACAGGTATTTGCGTCCCTTCGTAGGATACCCGGCCAGGGAGATCGGCAATCCCCTCCCCGAATTCTCCCATCACCTGAAATGAATTCCTGTTCTTACCGCTGATACGGGCCGGCGCTAATTCCGGTTGGTTCATCTTAAGGAAACTATTTTCTAATACCGGATTCCAACCCAGTGCTTCCAACTCTTTTATCTTAATTGAAGTAACTCCTGCAATAATATCTATATTCGCTAATCTGGCAAGGCTTTCCCTGTCAGTATTCATTTGACTCAGCTCCTGATTATTTTTTATATAAAAAAAGCCGCAGGTCATGCCCGCGGCTTAATAATTAAAGTGTTGCTGGATCATCTGCAATATTCAGAAAAGAAAAAGCCGCCCCGTAAAGGAGCGGCTTCGAATACTTATTCCNNAGTTTATTCGACCGATCGATTTACATTAATTAGAATAATACTCTGAACTGCAGCTGTCAAGAAATGATCAGGAAAACTCCCCGCCCTTGTAGTGATCACGTGCTGTGACTTTTTATCCTGTTGAAATCGCGCCGAATCAAGCTAAACTTTTTTCATTTTAGTTATAGTGACAATCCGGGAAAAGGAACAATAACCGGTTTGCTTTTCGGGCTGGTATCTGTAAGCCCCGGATAACGGAATCTTGCGACGACGATCTTCCCTAAAATATAAATTACCTGATTCTGCGTTATGAATTCGCCTTTATTCTCATTACGTGTAGTGTTAAAACCATTGTCTTACCTGACCTTAAAAGATTCGTGTATTAATAAACGAACCAACATCTCGATTATTTAGACTTGACTATTGATTCTTTGCGTAGCTTCACCAGCTTCAAATCTAAGCTGCGGTGTGGTATAATGATAGAATGATGGGAACATTATCGGACACGGGTGATAAAGGCAACCTTTCCGGCGTCATTTTACATATAAAATCGTTAGTATTAGTGTCCCCTGGAGTGAGTGTCAATCATGACTGAAAATAACATAACCCCTTCCATGCCGAAAAAAGACCGGCACAATGACGGTACCGAAGAATATAATGCCGAAGCGATCCACGTCCTGGGCGGACGTGAAGCGGTGCGCCGCCGCCCCGGTATGTATATCGGCAGCACCGATATTCGCGGCCTGCATCATCTCGTCTTTGAGGTCGTCGATAACGCGATCGACGAAGCGTTGGCCGGTGAAGCCGATCGGATTTTGGTGACGATCCATAACGACCTGAATGTGTCGGTGCGCGACAACGGGCGCGGCATCCCGATCGGCCCACACCCTTCTCAAAAAGACGCTCACGGCAAGCCGATGGACGCGCTGGAAGTGGTGATGACGATCTTGCACGCGGGCGGCAAGTTCGGCGGCGGCGGCTA
>PMBW01000164.1:0-1709 GCA_003153075.1 Dehalococcoidia bacterium
ACGGGACTAATTGAAATCAGGTGGCACGGGCGCGGCGGAATGGGCGCTGTTACCTCGGCGGAATTGCTGGCCAAGGCCGCAATCGACGAAGGTAAGTACGGGCAAGCTTTTCCGGCGTTCGGTCCGGAACGGCGCGGCGCACCGGTCGTAGCCTTCGACCGCATCGACCCCGAAAAGCCGATCCGTGTACGCGCGGAAATCAGAGAACCGGATGTAGTGATTGTCCTCGACCCGACATTACTGAGCGTGGTCAACGTCACCTCAGGTTTGAAGAATGGCGGCGTATTATTGATCAATACCAGCAAAGACTTCGCGACAATCCAGAAAGATTTTCCCGGTAACTGGAAATTAGCGCTGGTGGATGCCAGTAAAATTGCCAGGGAAGTACTGGGAGTCCCGATTGTAAATACCACCATGTTAGGCGCGCTGCTCAAGGCGGTGGACGTGGTGAAAATGGAATCGTTAGTAGAACCTGTGAAAGAGCGTTTTGAACGCCTGGCAGAAAAGAATCTCAATGCCATGAAAAGAGCTTTCGCAGAAACCATGGTGAAGGAGTAGATTCAACTTGAAAAAGAATGAAAACGAATTAACCTGGAAAGACCTGGAGATCGGTTGCATTGTCACCGAACCGGGGAGCAGCAGAGAATACCGCACGGGAGACTGGCGGTCCCAAAAACCGACCTATAATTTCAGCAAATGTATTAAGTGCGGTTTGTGCCAGATCTATTGTCCGGAAGGATGTATACAACAGAATGCCGAAGGATATTTCCAGGCCAATATGTACTGGTGCAAGGGTTGCGGCATCTGCTCCAAAGAGTGTCCGACCGGTGTAATTTCTATGGTAAATGAGGAGGTATAATGGGAAAACGGGTAGGAATGGAAGTGTCTTTGGCAATTGCCGAAGCCGCGAAAATGGCAAATGTGGATGTGGTGGCGGCGTATCCCATCACGCCTCAAACACATATTGTTGAAAGAATGGCGGAAATTGTCGCTAACGGCGAATTAGATGCCGAGTATATACCGGTAGAATCGGAGCATTCCGCGATGAGCGCCTGTCTTGGTTCTGCCGCCGCCGGAGCGCGTACCTTTACGGCAACAGCCGGACAGGGTTTGGAACTGATGCACGAAGTTTTATATGTTGCTTCTGCAATGCAGTTGCCGATCGTGATGGCCGTGGCAAACCGCGCATTATCATCGCCGCTGAATGTCTGGGGCGACCAATCAGATCTGATGGCTGTGCGGGATACCGGCTGGATCCAGATCATTTGTGAAAACGGACAGGAAGCATTTGACCTGACACTGGCAGCCTTCCGCATCTCGGAAGACCACCGGATCTTGTTACCCGTCATGATTCATTGCGACGGTTTCTATCTGACCCATGTTGTCGAGCCGATTGAATTCCCGACGCAGGATGAAGTCAACAAATACTTACCGCCATTTAATTATCCCTTACCGTTGAATCCGGATAAACCGGTAACAATGGGGGCTTTTGCGCCGTCATTTATCTACACCGAAGCGAAAAAAGCGCAAGAAGTTAATATCACCAATTCCAAGAATATCATCATCGAGCTCTGGAAAGAATTCGGCAAAACCTTCGGACGTGAATACCACCCGATCGAGAAATACCGCACAGAAGGCGCAAAGACTTTACTGTTAACTCTGGGCAGTTTCGGGGAAACAGCGATGACCGCTGTCGATAAAATGAGAAG
>PMBW01000164.1:1716-3724 GCA_003153075.1 Dehalococcoidia bacterium
GTAGACCGCGCGCTGTCCTTCGGCGGCCCCGGCGGTCCGGCTTTCTCTGAAATCAGGTCGGCGCTGTACGGTGAAAAGAACCGGCCGAAGATCATCGGCTTTGTCGGTGGTTTGGGCGGCCGGGACCTGACCGTATCTGAGTTTGAGGCCATGGTCAAGAGAGCTGCGGAGATCAAAGAGACGGCGGCGGAAAAGGAATACGAAATGTTCGGGGTGAGAGAATAATGGAAAACTTAGGGGTTTATGCCGCACGTGTAGCGCCTAAAATTGACGGTTTAGCGCCCGGGCACCGCGCCTGTATCGGCTGCGGAGAAGCGCTGGCGGTGCGAATTGCCTGTAAAGCCATGGGCTCAAATGTGATTGTCGCCAATGCAACCGGCTGTATGGAGGTTATTTCCTCTCAATTGCCGGCCACTGCCTGGGATATGCCCTGGATACATACACTATTTGAGAATAACTCCGCAGTTGCCTCCGGTATAGAATCCGCGCTGAAAGTGATGGTCAGGAAAGGGAAAATACCGGATAAAGGCACAAAAGTGGTCGCAATGGGCGGCGACGGCGCCACCAGCGATATCGGTTTTCAGGCGTTATCGGGAGCTTTGGAAAGAGGGCATGATTTTCTCTATCTGATGTTCGATAATGAGGCCTATATGAACACCGGTATCCAACGTTCGTCCGCCACGCCTTACGGCGCTTCCACGACAACCTCTCCGGCCGGTAAAAATAGTATTGGTCAAAAAACCGCGAAAAAGAATATGCCGGCGATCGTCGCCGCGCACGATATCCCCTATGTCGCGACCGCCTGTCCCAGTTATCCTTTTGACATGATGGAAAAAGTGAAAAAAGGTTTAGCGGTGAAAGGCCCCGCATTTATCAGCGTTTTCTCCGTTTGCCCCACCGGTTGGCGGTCTTCCCCCGACCTCTCCGTCAAGCTCGGCAGATTAGCAGTGCAAACCGGCGCTTTCCCGCTGTATGAAGTGGAGAACGGGCAGTACAAACTCAGCCTGGATCCGTCGCCGTTAAGGCCGATACAGGAATATTTCAAGCTGCAAGGCCGATTCCGCCATCTTTCCGAAGGAGTCGTCAAAGAGATCCAGGAAAAGATCAACAGCGACTATGAAAAATTGAAGAGAAAAGCCGCCTGTTAATTATTCGGCTTGGAATCCGGCATTAAAATTAGATCTGTAAATTAAAATAAGGATGAAACTGATGGTAAAGATAACCATTGACGGGCGTGAATTTGAGGCGAAAGAAAAAGCCAGGGTGCTGGAAGTAGCCAGGGCGCATAATATCCAGATCCAGACACTTTGCGCGCATGAATCGGTATCGCCTTACGGCAACTGCCGCCTCTGTTTAGTGGAAATAACGACAAAAGACGGAAAAAACCGGCTGGTGCCGTCCTGTATCTCCGTGGTTGACGATGGAATGGTAGTAAAAACTAATTCCGAGAAAGTGATCGCAGAACGCGAAGTCTCCATCCAGAAATTGATGGCGCGGGCGCCGCAGTCCGAGGCGATCAAAGCCATCGCGAAAAAATACGGCGTAGATAGCACGCCATTCCCGTTGGAAGACCACCGGAATTGCGTGCTTTGTTCATTGTGCACGCGGGTTTGCGCAGAAGTAGTGGGCGCAAACGCGATCAGTAAGATCAACCGCAGCACAGAACCCGGCGCACTGCCGTACACCGTCAATTTCGAAGCCTGCATTGCCTGCGGCTCGTGTGTTTATATTTGCCCGACAAATGCTATTTCGCTGACGGACGAAGGCGATACCAGAACCATCTCCTGGCCTTATCAGAAGAAAGAGTTTAAAATGGCCAAGTGCAAACAATGCGGCCGTTACTGGGCGCCGATACAGCAGGTAGAAAATATATCGAAGAAATCCGGCCAGCCGATGGCTTACTTTGATAAATGCATGGAGTGCCGTTCGTAGATAGTCTTGCACTTGCTTGACCCTGCATATCCGCTTTGATTATACTCAGGAAGACGGGGTGTAGCGCAGTCTGGTT
>PMBW01000142.1 GCA_003153075.1 Dehalococcoidia bacterium
TCTCCACTCACTACACCGCCGGTTATACCCATTAATGACCAGGAATCAGCGGCTGCATTGGTCACGAAGTTGCCGAACTGGTCGCGGGTCACAGCATATCCGGTGACTGAACTTCCAATATTAATAGTTTGAGCTGAGAGTATTCCTCCACTCCCATTCGCCGTCGTCTCAACTCGAATCTGGCTGGCCGCAGCCGGATTGACAGTGATACCGGCCTGAGAACCGGTGATAGAAACCGTTATCGTATCGGTAGCAGTTATTGATTGTGTTCCAGCGGTCTTTAGTGTGGCGCTAAAAGTGTGGGTTCCGTTATCACCGCTAACGAAAGTGTAATTTGCGGGTAGAACAGCTTGGGTATCACTACTGGTAAAATGCACTGTTCCAGTATAACTGGTTACTGTACTCCCGGCAACGTTCTGAGCCGTAACTGTAAACGTTCCTTCAGTACCTGCTGTGGCAGGAGAGATATAACCGGAGACACCGAATTTTGATACTCCGCCCGCAACGACTGTCAGTACGCCGGAGTCGGTAGAGGACAAAGTTCCCGAGGTAACATGGATGGTAGCCGAACCTGCTGCATGAGCGGTAAAGACGGCACTTTTATTATCACCGGCAGGGACAAGGTCACCATCGACAACACTACCGGTCCTACTTGCTAGTGACCATGTACCAGCCGCATTGGCCACAAAGTTGCCATACTGGTCTCTGGTCACGGCATAAACCGTTATCGAACCGCCTATAGCCACATTTTGGGCAGGAACGATAGCACCGCTCCCATTGGCAGCTGTCTCTACTCTGATCTGACTGGCGGTAGTCGCATTAACCGTAATATTGCTCTGAGTACCGGTAATCGTATTCGTTACCGTATCAATGGCTATAATAGATTGCGTCCCGGCGGTCTTTAATGTGGCACTGAAGGTATGTGTTCCATTATCACCGCTCACAAAGGTGTAGTTTGCCGGCAAGACCACCTGACTATCACTGCTGGTAAAATGCACTGTTCCGGTATAATTGGTTACGGTACTCCCGGCAGCATTCTGGGCGGTGACGGTAAAACTTCCCGCGATGCCCGCTGTGGCAGGAGAGGCATAACCAGAGACACCGAATTTTGATACTCCGTTTGCAATGACAGTCAACGTACCGGAATCGGTGGATATTAAACTGCCAGAGGTAACATGGATTGCAGCCGTACCTGCTGCATGCGCAGTAAAAACGGCACTTTTATTGTCGCTGGCAGGTACCAGATCGCTGTCGGCGACACCGCCGGTTTTATTTAACAGCGACCATGTGCCAGCGGCATTGGCTACAAAGTTACCATACTGGTCTCTGGTTACTGAATAGCCGGTGACCGATGTGCGGTTGTGGTAAAGGCACCCAACGCCACGGTTTTATCAGGGGCGACGAGAACACCAACCAAAAAGCCGGCCAAAAACAACAGAATAGGAAGGTCAAAGGGAGTACGGTCGATCAAACGGCGTTTAAGCCAGAATCTGACGCCAAGTGGGATTAGCGCAATAACAAGACCCAACCAAATCGGTGGGGTGCCAAGAAGCATAGAAAAATAGACAGGGATGGCAAATAAAGGCTGAATGAAAAGGACTTTTTCCGCTGCTTGCTTCAATTGAAATCTAAACTTAACCAATTTTATTATCGTTCTCCAAAAGAAAGGCCGAATTGCTTTTTATTAATACTATAATTAAACATTTAGTTACGCCATTTTTGAAATAACATTATGAGTCCCAAGACACAGAATAGCCAATCAGCCCAATTTTTTTGTAAAAGCTGCGATTAACGACAATTATTTTTCCTCGGTGCCCATTTTAACGATAACATAACAACAGATATCTCGCGCCTGGTCCTAAGGCCTTTTTTCTTAAAATCATCCTAGCGGCCAAAGACCTTGACGGTCTATCGCATATTTTGCTGGCAGCAGACATATCGCTGAAAATCGACGATTTACAAACGGTCAGAACAAATAAAACATCATGCCGTAAGGTGGTAAATTTATTAGATTGCCCTATTGTTTAAACCGGAAAAGGTTTTATCTCTAAATCTTGCGCTGAATTCTGCTTATCTATTCGAGGTTTGAAACGTTATAAAAATTTAATAATTTTGTAGTTTCTTTTGTGCGCTTGTAATGACCAAACCTATAATATTTTAAAAGCTAAGGAATATCATGTCTAAAGGAGTACCGTTGATGAAAAAGCTTTGGCAATCAATCCTCTCCGCACTCGTCATTGCGGCAACGCTTTGTGCGTTGATACCGGCAGGCATGTCGGCAGCCGGCAGTGGTACCACAACCACAACCGACCCGACACTGCACTATAAAGGGAGAGTAACTAATGAAGAGCGAAACGCCGCTGCCATTCGGGCAAAGGTGGCTCGTCTGCAAACAGTCAAGAGCAGCGGCTTATCACCGCAAGCAGCGCCCTTAGCTGCTGTTAATCCTACCCCGGGGGGGCCGCCGGATTACTTTGGGCCTTACCCTAATTACGCAAATAGTCCCTTACCGACTATTGATGTAAACGGTAATGTCACCGCGGGTACCGGCATCCGGAAATTTGTCGATACCTTGCCTGGACTTACATCAGCAGGGGCAAATAACTTGGGACAATATATTCCTGTCGCCAACGCAGATACTACCACGTATCCGGGTTCTGATTATTATGAAATAGCGGCAGTACAGTATACAGAGAAAATGAGTTCTGACCTGCCCGCCACCACGATGCGCGGTTATGTGCAGCTTAATAACGGCGGTGCGGGTAACGCAACTCCACCCGCTCCGGTGCATTACCTGGGTCCTCTCATCATTGCCCAGGAAAACCGCCCTGTCAGAATTAAATTTACTAACCTGCTCCCGCTCACCACCTCCGGCGGTGATATATTTTTACCAAATGACACAACGATTATGGGTGATGGTACCGGCCCAAATTTGGGAACTGAAAACTATACAGACAACAGGGCTACCATACATCTCCATGGCGGCGTCACGCCGTGGGTAAGTGATGGTACTCCGCACCAATGGATTACCCCTTCTTTACAAAGTACAAGTTATCCCCAGGGTGTCAGCACGGAAAATGTGCCGGATATGCCGGTCGCACCCGGCGGTTCGATGACTTTTTATTACACTAACCAGCAGAGCGCCAGATTAATGTTCTATCACGACCATGCCCTCGGCATCACCCGTCTCAACGTATATGACGGCCTGGCTGCCGGTTACATTTTGCAAGACCC
>PMBW01000267.1 GCA_003153075.1 Dehalococcoidia bacterium
TGTGTTAGCTTCATCCAGCAACGCCATGCATTTAAGATTAATCTGCCCGAATTCCATCAATAACGTCAGCCATTCATCGACGCTGTGCGCTTCGCCAACCGCTCGCAACCCCTTGTAAAACCAGGCGGTCACTTCCGGATTATCTTTGCCGAGAACACGGGCGTGCCAGGCATAGGCTGCCATGCCGCGCAGACCAAATAATAATAGCGACCGCAGTGAAACGATGTCCTTATCACCATGGAAAAGTGTCTCCGGGTCGAACTCTTCTCCGCCGCCGAGTTTAATTGCGGTGTTTTTTGCCATCGTTTTTAATTCGTCTAACCGGGCCGGGTCGAAATTAACATTGGTCACCGTGGCAAAAAGCCCCTGCAGTAATAGTTCATCGGTATATTTACCGGGGATTTTCCCGTTAGCCGCACGCGCCACTTCAATTAAAGCGGCGATCAGTTCATCCTGTTTTTGGGCTACCTCCGGTTTCTTCCCGCAAATCCCAATACTGTTACAGCCGCCGCCCCCGGACGTCTGCTCGCACTGAAAACAAAACATATCCGTCATCTCTTACCGTCCCCTTTAAATATTTAATAAACCAGTTAAAGAGATATAAATGTTAAATCATCCTATTTATGCTTCACCGTAATTAAAATAACACCGTTCAGCCGAACTGTAATTCTTTTTGCGAACTCCACAGACCGTGCAGGTTACACTGCGAGGAAGCATAAATAACTCCCGGTTTTGCTACTTTGACCGATACTATGACTTCGGAACCGGTATAAACGGATCCTTTATTCGGGCCTTCCATCGATTCACCATGGGCGTTAAAATCGAACCGCCCCACTTCAAACGGGAATTTCTCTCCCTCCGCCTGGAAATAGACGGCGATCCAGCTGATGTGGTGTTCCGTGGTATTGGGATGCGGAATCTCTTTGCCCACGGTAACCTTAACCGTGAAAAATTCCCCGGCTTTTACTTTATCCGCGCATTCGATCACCGGGATGTGCTTTTCCTTCTTCCAATCAGCTTCCTGGAATAATTCACCAAACATTTTCATACTTATCTCCTTTTTATTAATTATTGATTCTTTTAGGAACCCCTCTCGCTAGCCCTCTCCCACACCGGGGAGAGGGAACTAACCGAGTAGCTGATACCCCCTCTCCCAACCCTCTCCGTACATTTTGTTTAAGTATATCCCTTTCAACTGCTCCTATACTTAACTCCGAACTGCTCCGTAAAGTACCTTCGGCTGAGGCCTTCGGAGGGACCTCCGGCGTTCTTCTAAGTCAGAAAGCCTACGGAAGTATTTCGCCTGCGGGCTCAACCTGCGGGTCTCAAGGAGTACATTTCGACTGCTGAACCATATCCCTTTCGACTACGGTCGGAAGTGACCTCCGACTTTCTTCTAAATCAGAAAGTCTCCGGAAGTATTTCGTTAAAGACTCAAAGGGAACTAACCGAGCAGTTTTACGTTGGGAATTATAACGCAGGGGATATATAGAAGTTATAACATCCAGTTAAAATAGATTACAAAATTATGAATTTATCCGGGAACCGCACTTTGACGTCCGATGCTTTTATTCCAAGCTGAGGCCCCTAAAATGTTATATTTTTGTTATAACTTTTTAGCAGAAATTATAATTTCTACATATGCTGATGCTTATAATGAGTTTGGCCAAATTCTATTTTTATTATACCGAAAGGTAATGCAACATGATCAATAATTCACGCAGTCCGCGGCAACGACCAGAATGATTAGTTTGCTTAAGCTTGACTCTATTACTAATCAGTTATATATTTTAGGTAAATTTGTTATTTTTGTTCAGGGCAACATGAGCGGATTAAACAATAAACTGTTTTTTAAGAGGGAATATGCAGGATGAAATCAGAAAAAGCGGTATAGCGATTGTGGGGGATATTCCGTGGGGTACCCACTTCTGTCAGTTCTATCAGACCAAACAGGATTTAATCGACACGCTTGTTCCTTACTTTAAGGCAGGTCTGGAAAACAATGAATTTTGCATGTGGGTGACGGCGGATAACCTGACCGTGCCGGAAGCCCGGAAAGCAATGACCAAAGGCGTGCCAGGTTTCGCGAAGTATCAGAAAAACGGGCAAATTGAGATCCTGCCCTACGATAAATGGTACATTCGCGGCGGTTCCTTTAAAAGCAAATCCGTACTGAACGGCTGGATAAAAAAACTCGACCAGGCGCTGAAAAAAGGCTACAGCGGATTGCGCCTGACCGGTAACACTTTCTGGCTGGAGAAAAAAGACTGGCGCAACTTCACGGATTACGAAGAAGCTGTGAATAATGTGATTGGCAAATACAAGATGGTCGCATTGTGCAGCTACTCTTTGGATAAATGCAGCGCATTAGAAATAGCAGATGTTATCGGCAATCATGAATTCGCGCTGATCAAACGTGAAGGCAAATGGGAGACCTTTGAAAACGCCCGCTACAAGACCGTCAAAGAAGACCTGATCGAGAGCGAAAAACGTTTTCGCCTGGCGCTGAAGAATACGCCGGTAACCGTCGCCGCGCAGGACCGCAATCTGCACTTTTTATGGGCTTATAACCAACGGACGGTCCCGTCTGAAAACGTGATTGGCAAAACCGACTTTGAACTGTTTCCGAAAACAGTGGCAAAAAAACTTTCCGCGTTAAAATTCAAGGTGATGGAAACCGGTAAGCCTTTAAATACAAGCATGTGGGTCACCAGTAACAAACAAAAAGTATATCTTGAACTATATTTTGAACCGATGCGCAATGAAAATGGGGAAACCACCGGCGTCGAAGTGGCGACCGTGAACCTGACCAGGGAAAAGCTGATGGAAAAGGCGCTCAAGGAGAGCGAAGACAGGTACTATAAACTTTTCGAGAATATGAGCGAAGGGATCGCCCTGTGTGAAATGATTTTTGATAAAGAAGGAAAACCTTGCGATTACCGCTTTATAAACACTAACTTCCGGTTTGATAAATTCGCCGGTTTATCAAGAGACAAAATCGCGGGAAAAACGATACGAGAGATCATGCCGAATGTACAGCAGAAGGCAATTGAAACATTTGGCGGTGTAGTATCCACGGGAAAACCAGTGCACTTCGAGAATTACAGCCGGGATTTAGGCAAATGGTTCGATGTCTACGCTTACCGCACGAGGCCGGGACAATTTGCTTATATGGTCATCGATATCACGGAACGGAAACTGGCAGACCAAGAAAAACAAAAACTGGCCGATGCCATACAGTTGGAAAAGGATAAACTATCCGCACTGGTAAACAGTATCCCCGATGAAGTCTGGTTTGCCGATAATAATAAGGAGTTTACGCTGGCAAATCCTTCGGCACTGCGGGAGTTTGGTGACAAGGCCGCGGGGATTGACGTGGAAGCATTAGCCAGAAGTCTGGAAGTGCTGAATCCTGACGGCTCTCCCCGGCCGGTGGAAGAAGCGCCGCCGTTAAGGGCTTTAAAGGGTGAAACAATTAATCATCAGGAGGAAATGATCCGCACTCCGGCAAGCGGGGAACTCCACTACCGCCAGGTCAGCGCCGCACCGGTCAAAAATCAGAGCGGGGAGATCATAGGTTCGGTATCGGTAGTGCGGGATATCAGCGATCAAAAGGCAGCTGAGAAGGCATTAAAGGAGAGCGAGGAAAAATTCCGGGCGCTTTCGGAGGCAAGTCCGATAATTATCTCCGTTACACGTGTTTCTGACAGCAAAGTGCTGTATGTCAACAAGTCCTATTCCGAATCTTTGGGTTATAAACTGGAACAATTAATCGGGAAACCGGCATTAAGCGTATACTACGACCCGGCAGAACGAAAAGCTTTGATCGATAAATTAAATGAACAGGGATTTCTCCAGAATTACGAAGTCCGTGTAAAAAAAGCGGACGGCACACCTTTCTGGGCATCCAGTTCAGTGCGGTTTATTAATTTCGGCGGGGAGCGGGCAGTGATGAACGCTGCGCTCGATATTTCCGAACGGAAAAAGATAGAACAAGCGTTAAAAGAAAGCACAGACAATTTCAAGGCAATCGCTTCCAGCACACCCGACCATATTCTGGTTCAAGACAGCGATCTGCGCTATAAATTTGTGGCCAATCCCCAGCTTGGTCTGACGGAAAAGGATATGCTGGGCAAGACGGATTATGACTTTTTGAAAAAAGAAGACGCGGACAACCTGACCAAAATCAAAAAGCAGGTCATCGAAAGCGGAAATCCGCTCAGCATCGAAACCTCGCTAGTCAATACGAAAGGCGGAACAGATTACTTTAGCGGTTCTTATGTTCCAAAATATGATGAAGAGGGAAAGGTATCCGGTCTNNGTTTGCCGGATCCTGTGTACAACTGCCGGATATCGTTTGGCGTGGGTCGGTGTAGTTGAGCACAACGAAGCCAAATCCATCCGGCCCCTGGTCTGGCAGGGGGACGGCGACTATCTTGCGTCCGCAAATATTACCTGGGCAGATACGGAAAGAGGTAACGGACCTACGGGTTTGGCGGCACGCACCGGTAAAACGCACTTTTTCCAGGATTTTGCCGTTGAATCAAATGCGGAGCCGTGGCGTAAAGCAGCTCTGGCGCGAGGATACCGTTCCAGTATAGCAATTCCCTTGAAAGATAATGATAAGCGAGTTTTTGCGGTTTTATCTTTATATTCGTCTGAACCCAATAGTTTTAATCCTGATGAAATCAGATTGCTGGAAGAATTAGCCAGCGATATCTCGTTCGGGATCGTTGCTCTGAGTGACAGAATAAAACGCCGTGAGGCTGAGCGGGAATTGGCGCACTTAGCATCCTTCCCGGAACAAAACCCGAACCCTATTGTAGAGATAGAAGCCGGGGGTAAGATCGTCTATTTAAATCCGGCCGCAAAATCTCAAATTAAAAATATTTTAGAATCAGGGACCGAACATCCATTCCTGACGGAGTGGAATAGCCTCGTTCAGAAATTAAAAAACCAACCTGATGAAACAATTACCCGGCAAATAGAAGTGTTTGATGCATGGTACGAGCAAACCGTGACGTATTCGGCTGCAACAAGCACGCACCGTGTATATGCAAGGAATGTTACCGAGCGCAAGAAAGCAGCAGATGCATTGAAGGAAAGCGAAGAAAATAACCGATTAATTTTAGAGACAGCACTGGACGGGGTCTGGACCAATGACCTATCCGGACGGCTGCTTTACGTCAACGACGCGTATTGTCAGATGATCGGGTACACACGAGAAGAGCTGTTAAAGATGTATATTTTCGATATTGAAGCCGTAGAAAAGCGGGAAGATACAAAAAAACACATTGAAAAAATCATCCGACAGGGCGCAGATCAATTTGAAACGCGCCATAAACGCAAGGACGGCAGAATACTCGACATTGAAATTAGTGCCAAGTACGTAAATATCGGCAGCGGACAACTGGTTGTATTTGCCAGGGATATCACTGAACGGAAAAAAGCCGAGAACACGCTGCGGTTAAACGAACACCGATTCAAGATACTAAGTGAAATAAACGACCTGTTATTAACCAACCAGCAGCCGCAAGCAATCATTCATGTTATTGCCGATAAGGTGATGGCGTACTTGAATTGCGAGGCCTTTTTTAATTTCATCGTAGATGAACACAGCGGCAGGTTGAAACTGAATGCTTATGCCGGTATACCGCCGGAAGCTGCCCGGGAAATCGAGTGGCTGGATTTTGGCGCAGCTATCTGCGGCTGTGTCGCCCGCGACAATCAACCGATTGTTTCCGTTGATGTCCAGGCGAACGGCGACGAACGGGCCGCACTGGTGCGGTCTTACGGGATAAAGGCTTACGCTTCCTATCCCCTACGCATCAATAAAAAGACGATCGGCACAGTTTCATTCGGCACCAGGTCACGCACCAATTTTACTTATGATGAACTCAGTATGATCGAAATCGTAGCAGACCAGATATCCGTGGCAATGCGCAGAAAGCAGTCAGAAGCCGACCTGAAAGCCAGTGAAGAGCGATTCTATAATGCCTTTCATTCCAGTCCGGTAGCATTGGCCATCTCCCGCATTGGCGATGGGAATTTTATCGATGTCAATAATACCTTTTTGCATTTATTCGGGTTTAAGCGGGAAGAATTAATAGGACAAAAAGCATCCACTATCGCGGAATTACTGAGTACGAACGACCGCAACGAAATAGCGCACAGATTGCAGCAGCAAGATAGAATCAGTAATTATGAAGTGACGACCCATGCAAAAAACGGAAGTATAATCAAGATAATAATTTCAGCCGAAAAAATTCAGATCAACAGCCAATTGCACGTCAACTGGACAATAGTCGATATCACAGAACGTGAACAGGCAGAAGAGCTATTACGGGAGACCAGTAACTACCTGAACAACCTGCTGGATTACGCCAATGCCCCGGTCATCGTCTGGGACCCGCATTTCCGTATCTCCCGCTTCAACCCGGCATTTGAACGGTTGACGGGCTATCAATCACATGAAGTAATCGGCCTGGGACTGGATATCCTCTTCCCACCGGACAAAAAAGCAGAATCAATGCAGCTGATAAACCTGACGCTTTCCGGTGAACGCTGGGAAGTGGTGGAAATTCCGATATTACGCATTGACGGAGAAGTGCGCACGGTCCTGTGGAATTCCGCGAATGTTTACGATACCGACGGCAAGACCATCATCGCCACAATCGCCCAGGGACAAGATATTACCGAGCGCAAACTGGCGGACGAAGCAGTGAAAACCTCGGAAATCAAATACCGC
>PMBW01000290.1:0-128 GCA_003153075.1 Dehalococcoidia bacterium
TTGGCCAAAGAAGCCGGGATCAAGCCTATTATCGGTTGTGAGATTTATGTCATGGCAAACGGCAACGGCAACGGCAGCCGCACGCCGGGTGAAAAAAACAACTATCACCTGGTGTTGCTTTGCCGCAA
>PMBW01000290.1:146-336 GCA_003153075.1 Dehalococcoidia bacterium
CTGGTGGCGCTTTCCGCCTGCCTGGCAGGTGAGGTCCCGCAGAAGATTCTGGCCGGAAGCATGGATGAAGCGAAAAAAGCCGCGTTGTGGTACAAGGAGACTTTCGGCGAGTTCTACCTGGAAATCCAGCGCCATCCAATCCCCGAACTGGAGAAGGTCAACAGCGGCCTGATCGAGATCAGCCGCGATA
>PMBW01000290.1:369-4126 GCA_003153075.1 Dehalococcoidia bacterium
GAAACGGATGAAGATGCAGGGCGATTTCTTCTATTTGAAAACACCGCAGGAAATGGCAGAGGCGTACCGGGATATCCCGGAAGCGCTGGAAAATACGCACAAAATTGCGGAAATGTGCGACCTGAAACTGGATTTTGAGCGCTTGCACTTGCCGGAAATCGAACTGCCGCCGGGTAAAACCCCGGATGAATACCTCTCCGACCTCTGTTACGAATCATTCTCACGATTTTACCCGAATGCGACAGACGAAATAAAGGAACGTCTGGCATATGAACTCAATGTGGTGAAAAGCACACAATTTGCCAATTACTTCCTGGTGGTGTGGGACATCGTTTCCTTTGTGAGGAAAGCCAATATCATGTTTGGCGTACGCGGCAGCGCCGCGGCCAGCATTATTCTGCACTGCCTGGGAATTACAGAATTAGACCCGATGGAGCACAAACTGGTTTTCGAGCGTTTCCTGAATCTGGAACGTAAAGAAATGCCGGATGTCGACCTGGATTTTCAGGACGACCGGCGCGAGGAAGTTATCGCCTACGTNNTGATTCCGTTAGGCCCCGGCGTGACGCTGACCCATTCACTGGAACAAGTGCCCGAACTAAAGACTATATATAATGAAGACCCGATCATCCGCAAGTTGATCGATTCCGCGCTTAAGGTGGAAGGAATTGCGCGGCACGGCAGTACCCATGCCGCCGGCGTCGTGATCTCTAAAGAACCGCTGAATAAATATGTACCACTGCAGAGGGTCTCCAAAGGCAGCGGTGAGGGCGGCGCGATGGTGCAATACCCGATGGAGGATGTGGCCCGCATCGGTTTGCTGAAGATGGATTTCCTCGGATTGGTCAACCTGAACATTTTGGGGAAAGCCAAGCAGATCATTAAAGAACGGCATAATATCGATATTAACCTGCACACTATTCCGCTGGATGATGCCAAAACCTATCAATTGCTGGCTTCCGGCGATACTGCCGGTGTTTTCCAACTGGAAGGTGCGGGTATGCGCCGTTACATCCGGGAATTAAGGCCGAGCACGTTCCCGGAAATTGCCGCTATCGTGGCGCTGTACCGTCCCGGCCCGATGGAACAGATCCCTACCTATATTAAAGCCAAGCACGGATTGGAGCCGATAAAATATCCCCATCCCGTCCTTGCCCGTTACCTGGAGGAAACCTACGGTGTCATCGTTTATCAGGAACAGGTGCTTTTTATCGTCCGGGAATTTGGCGGTTACAGTCTGGGGAAAGCCGATATTTTCCGTAAGGCCATGGGTAAAAAAATCGCCGCGGTGATCCAGAAAGAAAAGGCTATTTTTATCGCCGGCGCTAATGCCAAAGGGTTCTCGAGTGAGTTAGCGGAACAGGTTTATGCCCTCATCGAACCTTTTGCCGGATACGCGTTTAATAAAGCGCACGCATTCAGCTACGCCCTGATCGCCTATCAGACGGCCTATCTCAAAGCTAATTATCCCGTGGAATATATCACCGCATTATTGAGCGCGCATGCCGGTGTCACGGAAAAAATCACCAGCGCGATCAGCGAGTGCCGCCGCCTGGGTATTAAAGTGCTACCGCCGAATATCAACCGCAGCCGGGCAAACTTTTCCATCGAAAAGGACGACAACGGCAATCAGGTAATCCGGTTCGGGTTAACTTCAATCAAAAATGTCGGGGTTGGCGGCATCGATACTATTATTAGTGAGCGCGATAAAAACGGCGAGTTTAAGTCGATTGAAGACCTCTGCCGTCGCTGCGATATGAGCAATATCAACAAGCGCGTGATGGAAAGCCTGATCAAAGCCGGAGCGCTGGACTCTCTGGGTAACCGCGGGACATTGCTGAATAATATTAATGAAATATTGTCGCTGGCGCAGCGTGAACAGAAATCCCGAGATGCCGGCCAAACCACCATGTTCGATCTGTGGGGACAGGAAGTGGCAGCGCCGGTTTCCCCGTTGGAACTGGCTGAGGCTGAAGTGCCGATCAAGGATAAGCTGGCCTGGGAAAAGGAATTGATGGGAGTATACCTCTCCGAGCATCCCTTCAGCGCTTTCGCGGACAAAATTGCCGCCGAAAACACCATTCTTTGCGGGCAGATCGACAATGAGATGGTTGGGCAAACAGTGCTGGTAGCCGGGATGGTTGCCTCCGTCACTCACCTGGTGACCAAACAGCAGAAGTCGTTCGTTAAAGCGACGCTGGAAGACCTTGACGGCAGCATCGAGGTCATGGTCTGGTCGGATGTGTATTCCGGCACCACCGAGTTGTGGGAAGAAGGTAATATCGTCCTGGTGGAAGGCAAAGTGAGCGCCCGCGACGACAGCATCCAATTGAGCTGCAAAAAGGTCAGCCGCTATCAGCCGGGTAATCCAAAGACTGAGAAACCTCCGGCTCAGGCGGTGAAACCAGTTTCTGTCAATCATGACAAGCCGGCATCCAACGGCGTGCTTGTTTCCAACGGATTTACCTATAAACCGGAAGAAAAACCGGCGCCCCGGAAACGTTATAAACTGATCATCACGATTAACGATTCCGGGGATAGTGAGAAGGACGCGAACAGTTTGCGCCGCGTGGTGTATACTATGAAAGAGTTCCCCGGCAAGGACGAGGTCAGTTTACGTATCCCCAGCGAAGGAAAGATCGTGAAATTAAAGATTGCGAATCTTTTTACGGATTATTCTACTGAGTTACGCCAGCGTATCATTGAATTGGTAGGTGAAGAGGGGTTGAGAGTTGAGGTAATTGCGGACGCAGTTTCCTGACGAGGATGGAGGGGGTAGAATGATTTATGTACTCGGCTATTTAATAATCATCGGCGCGGCCATACTGCAGGCTTATTGCGAATTTGGCGGGCAGGCCCGCGAGGATGTTAAACCGCATGTCTTTAAAACGCGTTTCCGGTACGTTTTAGAAGGCATCTGGATGTTTCTGATGTTGCTGGGGGCTGCGATGTTGTTGTTCCCGGGCAGTGTGGTCGGTGCGATAATGTGCGGTATAGGTATTGTTGCTTTCTGGCTGGTGCTGCCTTTTATCATCACCCCGATAATGCGGAACCGGATCTTGCCGCCGTGGGATGAAGTCAAAAAAGAGCTGGAGCCCAAAGGCTATAATGAACGTGATTATTGGCGCGGGGACTGGTGGATGATAGCGCCCAAACAGAAACGGCGGAAACGCTAACGGTTAATCCTTGTGGTCAACAGACCGGGATATGGTTACGCAGTCAAAATGTACGCCCCTCTGTGGGAGAGAGCTAAAGAGAGTGGTCACTGTTTATCAATATTAATATTAAGGTGACATAATGTCCGACGAAAATGTGCCGGTTGGGCATCGAAAAAGGCTGCGGGAAAGGTTTATCAAAGGCGGTTTGACTGGCTTCGCTGACTACGAAGTAGTGGAACTGTTATTAAGTCTGGGCACTCCCCGCAGGGATACCAAGCAGCAGGCTAAAGAAGCAATAAAAAGGTTTAAAACGCTGCGCGGGGTGTTGTCTGCATCCCTGGAAGAATTACAGGAAATTAACGGCATCGGCCCGCACTCCGCTTTTGGCATNNCTTGCATTCGTCTCAGGAATTATACGAATATCTTTACCATTCCATGCGCGACCTCAAGAACGAGGTTTTTAAAGTCCTGTTTTTAAACTCACAAAATCAAATTATCGAAACCTCGGACATGTTTGAAGGCACAGTAAACAGCGCTGCCGTGGCTCCGCGGAAAATTGTAGAAGAAGCTTTGGCGCACCATGCTGCATCACTTATCTT
>PMBW01000029.1 GCA_003153075.1 Dehalococcoidia bacterium
ACACAATCCATTCCGGCGAAGGCTCCGGAGATACTTTGCCGGCAAATGTACGGAATCCAGAAACCATATATCTTTTCCATGATCCGCCTGGAGTCTTGATTGCGATTTGGAATTAGTCGATTAGCGCTTACCAACACGAAATATATGTTGTTTTAAAAATTGAGAATCGAATTGTAAGGTCAGGTTTTCCGAAGGCCGCAGCGAAGCGAAGGTACTTACGAAGTAACGTATAATCATATTCAGCGCTGATGTACGAACCTGACCGCCTTACTTATTGGTCTGGTGCCCGCATTTTCTTGACATTCATAATGCCTTTTACTATAATTCAGCTACTATTCATTTCGTCACGTTTTAGATGACATAATGCGTTAATTTGTCATTTCATAATATCTTCGGGTATATTCGAATATTTGTCTTATTACAGTAACTATAAAGATGATGCGGTAGTCCTGATAATTTGTTCGGATTTGTCGAAAATAAATATAAAATAGAGATGGAGGTACACAGGAAAATGGGTCAAAGATTAAAAGGTAAAGTTGCTATAGTCACCGGTGGTGGCGGCGGTATTGGTCGGGGTGTCATCTTAGCCATGCACGCCGAAGGCGCTGCTGTTGTAGTTGCCGATGCCGGTGTCAAACCGGACGGCGTCAAAGCTGCCGATATCGTTGTCGCCGAGGTCAAGAAATTAGGCGGGCAGGCTGCCGCCAGTTACGATAGCGTTACGACAATTGTCAGCGCCCAGAAAATTATTGACACCGCTGTCAGTAATTTCGGTAGAGTAGATGTCGCCGTGAACTGTGCCGGCAATTTCCTCCCGGCCGCCACCGTCGAAACAACCCAGGAACAATGGGATGCCATCATGGCCGTTCATCTGGGCGGGCACTTTGCCGTCAGTCGCGCCGCTGCCAGACAGATGATCAAGCAGAAAAGCGGCGGCAGCATCACCANNGTTATGGGCTTCACCTCGGCGCTTGCTTTCGAACTGAAAGAGCAGGGCATCCGGGTCAATTGTATCTTCCCGCAGGCCACTACGCAGTTATTCCAGGGTACGAATCCCCGCGGCAGACCTGGTATTCCGGCCACCACCAGTCTGGACCCGGGCGATATTGCCCCGATCATCGTCTTTTTTGCCACCGATGAAGGCAAAAATGTCACCGGCCAGTTCGTTTATGCCGCCGGTGGCGATTTCAGTATCATGGAACGCCCGTTGAAACCGCGTGTCTTCGTGCGCAAGATCGGCAAATGGACCGTCGATGAACTGATCAATGTTGTTCCCGGATTGAACCTGGAATAACGGCACATTTCCCCTAAAACCGTGGATTTGCGTAAATAATGCTCAGCCCGCAAGGTTTCAGGACTCTGCGGGCTGAGCTGTTTTTAACGTTGCTTGTCGTAAAATACGGCAGGGTGTAGAATAATCTTTGTTTGTAATTATATTCAGATTTAAAAAGAGGAGTTGCTAAATGGCTGTCAAATACACCAAAGTTAATGAACAGAAACTGCTCGCCTTTTCTACTAAAGTATTGGAAAAAAACGGGATGCCGCACGATGATGCCTTCATTGCTTCACGCTTGATGGTAAACACCGACCTCCGCGGTATCGCATCGCACGGCGTCGCGCATTTGAACGGGTTATATGTTAAGAGGTTAAAAACAGGTTTTGTCAAAGCCAAACCGGATATCAAAATGTACAGCGGCGCTCCGGCCACCGCCACGATCGATGGCGACCGCGGATTAGGATTTGTGGTCGGGCATAAAGCAATGCAGGAGGCAATCTCCCGCGCCAAAACCTACGGCATGGGTGCGGTTACCTGCCGTAATACCACTCATTATGGCGCCTGTTCTGCCTATTCGTTATTAGCTCTCAAAGAGGACATGATCGGTTTCTCCTGCACCACCGGCGGCCTTAATGCTGTCGTTCCCGGAGCTTCAGGCCGTACCGCCGGCATGAATGCCATGAGTTTTGCCGCGCCTTCCAATAAAGAATTTCCATTTTGTCTGGATATGTCGTCCACCATGGCCGCCTGGGGTAAAGTGGAAATCGCTTTACGAACCGGTGATATGCTCCCGCTCGGTTGGACGATTGACCCGGATGGCAATCCCATTACCGACCCCAAAGAGGACGAAGCGAAAAAAGGCGCGATGGTCATGCTCGGCGGCACCAAAGAACTGGGGGTCTATAAGGGCTTTGGGTTGAATCTGATGGTCGACATCCTGAGTAGTACGCTGGCATCCTCGGTTTGTCTGCCCGAGCTTTTCCAGTCGCCTTCCACTACCAGCACCTGCACCCATTTTTGCATGGCGATGAAAATAGACGGTTTCAGCCCGGCGGACCAATTTAAGAAGGGTATGGACCGGCTGATTGAAGTCTATCATGACCTGCCCAAAGCGAAAGGCGTGAAGAATATCACCATTCCCGGTGAACTGGAGTGGGCGCTGGTACAGGATAGAAAGAAGAACGGCATTCCGCTTGACGAAGTGGTCATGCAGTCGCTCAAAGAATTATCCACCGAATTTAAAGTAGACTACGACCTGGTTTAGGTTTGTATAACTCTAATGTTAATTAGTAAGGCGCAAGCCGGATTTCCGGCTTGCGCCTTAGTTTTTGCCACCCTTGTCATCCCTACAGGAGAAGGACGTTATCCGGAAATCAAAGTCTACTACCCTTTGATCCTCAGAAAACGCGCATAGCGTTCGTCCCAGTTTCCCGTACGGTGCGGCTCATAGGCAGTCAGAGGAAATGATTGCTTCACTATTTCACGTAATTCACGGTGTGATTTTACAGTACCCATCGCCATTGCCTGCACTAGGATATTGCCGATGGCTGTAGCTTCCGCCGGTCCGGCATAAACCGGTAACCCGGTAGCATCCGCCGCAAACTGGCAGAGCACCTGATTTTGGGAACCGCCGCCGATGATATTAATTTGCGTAATTTTCCGGCCGCTGATTTCCTCTATCTGTTTCTGCACATAACGGTAGTCCAGCGCCAGGCTTTCGAGGATTAA
>PMBW01000121.1:0-2186 GCA_003153075.1 Dehalococcoidia bacterium
GGACCTCCGATTTTCTTCTAAGTCAGAAAATCTACGGGTATTTCGTTTAAGACCCAAAGAGGACTAACGGGTTTGGGGGGTATGTTTCACTTACGCTTGATTTGTCCTACCTATTGATTTTAAAAGCTGATTGCCGAAGGCTGATAGCTGAATACTATAAATACTGCAGCAATTCACCCGGATACTTGATGACAGCTTTAGCCCCTGCGTCCAGGAGCTCCGGCGTCGAGCGGAACCCCCACCCCGCTCCCAGCGCATACATGCCGGCCCCATTCGCGGTTTTCATATCGATATCCGAATCACCCAGGTAGATGAATTCCGCCGGGCTTATCTCCAGTTGCGCGGCGATCAATAGCGCCGATGTCGGGTCCGGTTTATTGGGGACGGATGGTTTTGACCCGGCGACCATTGAAAAGCGCCAGCGGGAAAGCAGTCTGGTGACGCACATGCCGGTCAGGTCATCGGCTTTATTGGACAGCACCGCGATCTTGATGCCCTTCGCAATCAATGTATCCAGTAATTCCGGGACCCCCGGGTAGGGAATGGTATTATCTGCCCAGTGGATCAGATAATAGGCATTCACCGCGTCGAGCACTTTTTGCGCGGTAGCATCGTCGCGGTTAGCGGCGGGCAGCGCGCGCCGTACCAGCAAATCCCGGCCTTCACCGATAAACGATTTATAGGCTTCGGTCGAGTGCAGCGGGAAGTGCAAACCGGCCAATCCGTAATTCACCGAATCGGCCACATCCTGCAGCGTATCCAATAATGTCCCATCGAGGTCAAACAAGACTGCGCGGTGTTTCAAATCCCCTCTCTCTAGCTCTCTCCCACAAAGGGACAGAGGACTAACTGGTCGGCGGGTTATATCTCGCTCAACTTCGATCAACCACCATAAACATGTTGCACAAAGATACCTTAGTCAATTGTTTTATCCCAGGCGATTATTTAATTCGTCGAACTGATTGCGTAATCTTTTCGGCAGCCGGTCGCCGAATTGCGCGAAGAATTTCTCCATCTTCGGGATTTCCAGCTTCCAGGCTTCGGCATTGACCCTGAGTAATTCTTTGACGTTTTCCTGTGAGACATTCAGCCCGCGCAGGTCGAGGTCCGTATACTCAGGGACATAGCCGATGGCGGTCTTCTTCGCTTTTGCTTTACCATCCACCCTTTCGCACATCCATTTGATGGCGCGGCTGTTATCGCCGAAACCGGGCCACAGGAACTTGCCGTCGCTGCTCTTGCGGAACCAGTTCACGTAAAAGACCTTCGGTGCTTTGTCCTTTAATTTATCGCCCATATCAAACCAGTGCTGGAAATAATCGCCCATNNTAGCCGCAGAAAGGCAGCATGGCGAACGGATCATAGCGGATGCCCACATTGTCCAGGATAGCCGCGGTGGGTTCGGAAGCCGCGGTCGCGCCCATGAATACGCCGTGATCCCAGTCAAATGCCTCGGTCACCAGCGGCACCACGCCGGAACGGCGTCCCCCGAAGATGATGATATCGATGGGCAGGCCTTCCGGTTTTTCCCAGTCCGGCGAGATGATCGGACATTGCGCAGCGGGAGCGGTAAAGCGGGAGTTCCCGTGAGCGGCGAGTTCTTTAACCGCCGGGGTCCAGTCTTTGCCCTTCCAGTCGATTAAATGCGTGGGCTGGCCTTCCATGCCTTCCCACCAGATATCGCCGTCGTCGGTCAAAGCGCAGTTGGTGAAAATAGTGTTCTTTTTGATCGTTTCCATCGCCATCGGGTTGGATTTGTACGAAGTGCCGGGGGCCACGCCGAAGAAACCGGCTTCGGCATTGATCGCCCGCAGGCGCCCGTCCGGGCCCATTTTCATCCAGGCAATGTCGTCGCCGATGCACTCTGCTTTCCAGCCGGGGATGGTCGGTTGGATCATTGCCAAATTGGTTTTACCGCAGGCCGAGGGGAAAGCGGCGGTGACATGATACTGACGGCCTTCCGGATTGGTCAGCCGCAGGATGATCATGTGCTCGGCCATCCAGCCCTCGCGTCTGGCAATCGCTGAGCCAAGTCGCAAAGCCAGGCATTTTTTGCCCAGCAGGGCATTGCCGCCGTAACCGGAACCGTAAGACCAGATCGTATTCTCATCCGGGAAATGGCTGATATATTTCTTTTCCATCGGGGCGCAGGGCCAGGCAATATCTTTTTGCCCTTTTTCCAAAGG
>PMBW01000121.1:2239-6045 GCA_003153075.1 Dehalococcoidia bacterium
TCGTCGATGTTTACCCAGTTATTAGTGGGTCCGGCGTCTTCCTGTTTTTTGGTGCTGATGTAGGTGCGCGCTTCCACCCGTGCCACGTCACTGGGATCGGAACGGAATAGAAAACTGTTGGGGCGTTGCTTCAGCGGGGTGGCCCGGCCTTCTGTCACCATTTGTGCCATCAGGGAGTTGTATTCCTCTTTAGTACCGTCGCACCAATAGATCTTATCGGGTTGGCAAAGGATGGAAATTTCCTTTACCCATTTATTCAATTTATCGTTCTTTATTTTATAGGTCATTTATTCAATCTCCTACTAAAAGTCAAGTATATAAAACCATTCTCTTTGACTTATGGCGGAAACGGATTTTTGGGAGTTTTTTCTTAAATGTTAACGGGTTTTCTATCACGGAAACCTTGGGTTTATTATATCACAGCCTGAAAGCGAAGCAATAAATACACCTTACGAAAAACCAAATTTCAAATGCCAAATTATATCAAACAAATTCAAACCCTTAAATGACAAAAGCCCATCCCGCCAAAAGTTGGGAAAACATCCGAACTGATGATTCGAGGTCGTCCGAAATCACCTGGATTGTCGGGTCATCCTCCAGAGGCGGACAAGCGCCCGACAATGACAAAAATATTGGATTCCAGTACATTTCCTTCGTCAAGTATTTCGACTGCGGTCTCAACCTTCGCTCGAATGGAATACGGCTGTCTGAACCGCTGAATATAAAAAAAGTAGGCAGGACACCCTGGATCCTGCCTACTTACATTTCAACATCGGTTACTCATAACTGGCAACTCGAAAATTGGTCCTATTTCTTCAGGTTTTTATACAGTCCCGACGGCCACCAGCTCCAGCGTCCGGCCAGTGTCGCCAGCGCCGGTACCAGCAGCGCCCGGACTACGAATGTATCCATGATCACACCGATGGCGATCGCGGAGCCGATCTGCACTACTACTTGAAGCGGGGACGTGATCAGAGTGGCGAAAGTCCCGGCGAGAATAATACCGCAGGCTGTAATCACACCGCCGGTATTTGCGACAGCATGGCTCACGGCCTCTTTTATCGGCCTTTGATGCGCTTCTTCCCTGATACGCGAAACCAGGAAGATGTTATAATCCGCCCCCAAAGCTACCAATATCACAAAGATGAATAACGGGATCATGTAGATCAGGCTGCCCTGCTTCATCATATCGATGAACAGCCAGGTGGTAATGCCCAGCGTGGTGCCGTAGTTCAGGAGCACTGTCGCGACCATGTAAAGAGGCGCCAGTATGCTCCTCATCAGAATAATTATCACGATGAATATGCCGATAATGGCAAGGGTGATCACGCGGCCGAAATCAGCGTCGTTGATGAGCATGATATCTGCGCTTACCGCGCTCTGCCCGCCGACGTAATAAGAACTACCGGATAAGCCGGCGGAGGTGAGATTTGCGGTAACGGTTTTTCTGATCCGGGCAACAGTATCCAGCGCGACCGATGAGTGCGGGTCGTCGCTTAGAATAATATTAATTTTAACAATTGTTTTATCACCGGAGAACCAGGTAGTCTGCAGATAATTAGAAAAAGGAGTAGCGCTCTCCAGTTTATATTCGCTAACCAGTCCGGTAAAATTATCGGACACCTTGTAAACAGCTTTTTGCAGTTGGTTTAAAATCGCAGGCATATCCGCCGGTTGTGTTGTGGAGAGTTGCGTGGCGATTGTTGAAACCTGGGTCAGATTAACCCCGACTTGCAGGAAATTGGGGCTCTGCACAATTCCCGGGTATTGCAATGCCAGACTTTGCAGGAGCTGGCCGTATGTCTGGAAGGTGGCCAGTTTATCCAAACCGGCGCCCTGTCCCACTGCATCACCGATGCCGCGGATTTGCGCCGCAACGCCAGAAAGCTGACTGGCCGGCGCCGCGTAGTAGTCCACCCGGGCAACGCCTTTAACAGACTGTAATAATTGGGCGATTTTGTTAATTGATTGCAGTGATCCGGCGCTGGTCAGGTTTTCCTGCGGAGATTCGATGAGCAGAGAAAGCGGCGATAACTCTCCTGCTGTGAAGTGAGAGTTCATTATTTTGAAGCCCTTGACGGATTCTGCCTGCTGCGGCAATTGTGAGATTATGTTTGAGGAGCGGGTCAGATGAGGCAGCGCCGCATAAGGAATTAAAAGCACCAGGAGAATGGGTACGATCACTATAACCGGGTGGTGACTGACCCAATTGCCGATAGTATACCAGCCAAAGCGGCCCTCTTTTTTTGTGGTGAAAGTTGTAACAGGCCAGAATAGATATTTGCCAAAAAGCGACATCAGCGCTGGTACCAGCGTCAGACCGGCAAGCAGAGTAATTGCCACGCCGACGGCCAGCGCATAACCCATAGTCTTGTTCATGCCGAAATTGGAAATGGCCAGAGACAGAAATGCGACAATTACCGTCAGAGCGCTGGCGGCAATAACCGGGGCGATATGTGTTATGGCGCTGGTTTGTGCTGCATGGCGTTCTTTTTGGTGTAACTCTTCCCGGAAACGGGAGACGAGGAACAGGCAATAGTCCGTGCCTACACCAAAGACAATCACCACCAGATATGCTTGTGAAAGTGTAGAAAACTTGGCGCCGGCCTGTGCCAGATAGCCGATGATACCTAGTGATACGGCATAACTAACCCCGATGACAATCAGCGGTAAGAACATGGCGATGGGGGAACGATAGATAATGAGCAGTAAAATCGCCACCAGGATGATGGTTACTATGGTAGTACGGGCGATCGTTTGCTGCACGGAATTGATCATGTCCTGATATAAACCGGTCTGGCCGGTGAGATAAGCTTCGAGGGTCGGATGATTTTTCTTGATATATTCACGTATCTGCTGCATGTCCGTGTTAGCAGTTTCAGACATGCTGCTCACCGAAAAGTCGACCGAAATCATCATCGTGGTTTGGTCTGCGCTGATCAATGTGGACTTCAATGCGTCACTTTCGAAAATAGATGTGACGCGTTCGATATCACCGGGGGCGGCGCTGGAAACCAGCCAGTCATGGACGGCTTTTGCTGCTTGCATGTCAGCCGCGGTAAGGCCCTTTGCATTATGAATAATGATGACGGCGTTACCCGCCGCGGCGGGTGTGGCAGCAGTAAATTTTTCTTTCAGNNGTGATTATGATCCGGTATTTCCGGGTGAATTCCGCGAGTTTAGTGAACATGTTGTGGTAGACTCTCCTATACTATTTCGTTTGTGGTTTTTATAGACTTCGTATTGTGAGATTGTACGTTTGCCAGCAGAAACTCGGCGACTTCCTTTGCCTTTTCAAGTTGTTCAGCGGTTAATCCGCGCAGCAGTTTTTCCATCTGGGATTGACCCAACGCCCAAATACGATTGATCGTCTCCTGCCCAACAGGGGATAAAGCGCAAATCACCACGCGGCGGTCTTCAGCATCTGTGCTGCGGGTAACCATGCCTTTTTTTACTAAATGATCAATTATGCCGGTAGCAGTGGATACGGCGATGCCGAGGGTGCCGGCAATAGCGCTCATACGGATTTGACCTTCGGTATGTAATAACAGCAGAACCCGCAGCTGCGCGACGGTCATGTCAGATGACAGCCATTCCGGCGGGATGTTGATCCCGATCGCATGGAAAATATTCTCTGACGCCTGTAGGATTTGCGGAACCAGCCGGGGGTTTTCATGGTCCGGACTATTGTTTGGTGTTGACATAATATTCGCTCCAACAATATATTTCGGTTAGACCTAACTAATTTAAGAATACATCCCGGGCAAATTTTTTGTCAACAGTACTTTCAGATGGGTTCAGCCGGG
>PMBW01000121.1:6084-6382 GCA_003153075.1 Dehalococcoidia bacterium
GTTTTTATTCCGAGGTGTTGGGTGAAGATACCTCGATTTTTGCAATCTTACCTTCAAAAACCTTTGAAGATACGGTGAACCACAAGAAAATAAGTTATAAACCCGGCGCCAAATTCCAGACGCTTTATCTGCTCAACGGCATCGGCGGAGACCATTCCGGGTGGGTCAGAAACACATCCATCGAACGGTACGCGCAGAAAAAATGCCTGGCGGTAGTGATGCCCGGGGCAGGAAGGAGTTTTTATACCGACGCACAATACGGCAGCAGGTTCTGGACATTTATCAGCGAAGAATTACC
>PMBW01000332.1 GCA_003153075.1 Dehalococcoidia bacterium
TTGTAGCCTATATTACACTCTAATTTTTATTTTGTCAAAAATATTTTTTGCAAGTACCAGGTACTATCTTACTATATCGGTATGGTCACATTAGGTGATTGTTGTGCCTGTCGATATAAAACATAATGAGTATATTCAAACACAATAAAAAGTAATCAAATACACCAGAATCAAATTTAAATTGCGCTCGCTGGCGCGGGGGGAGTATAAAAATGGTAATTATGAACACTGTCAACGAAAAAGCAAATTTTAATCTGCCGGATTTTGACAAGAGCGGTAATCCCTACGTCTATTTAGTAGATAACGAGCAAAAAATGATGTTAATTCTCAAACGGGATTTAAATGAAATCAGTGGTAATACTTCTATGGATGAACCTTCGTCAATTCAGGAATTCATTACTGAAAAGGTGCATGGTTTACTCGATAGAATGAACAGTAACGGTCCGCTCAGTATGCGGGAAATGGAAGTTTTAAATTACGCCGCATTGGGTAAATCAAATAAACAAATTGCGGAAATCATTGGTCTGAGCGAAAGCACAATAAAAAATCACTTTTCCAGTACTTTAAGAAAATTACATGCCAATGACCGCACCCATGCCGTGACATTAGCTTTATGCAATGGTTGGCTTAATGTCAAAAATATTTCAGAAGTGCTCGGCAGTGAAGAAGTCGCAGCAGGCGCATTGAACGAATACTAGATCATCCTGATAATAACTCCGGGTATATAGAGGTTATTTATGTCGGTCTCAATAAACCATCAGACCTATTATATGATTGCGGAAGCCTGTGGGATTGCGGGAACAAATAGAAACACCTTACTGAGATGGATCAGAGAAGGTCGTTTTACAGATGTAAAACAAAGGGACAGGAACGGTTGGCGCCTTTTTGGGGAAGATGACATAGAAAGGCTAAAGAGCGAAGTCAATAAAATTGAGCAAATCGAAGAAAAATAGCCGGTTTATTTTTAGAGTGTTGTGGTAAAAATTTCGTTGGGGATAAGATGGATAGTGTTAAACTGCTAAAACATACGGTTGAATCACGTGCTTCGGATTTACATCTGAACGTTCATAGCCATCCGATCATGCGTGTAGACGGGACGCTAAGGCCTGTACAGCATGAAGAAATTCTCACTGACGCGGTTCTCCAGAAATTATTCGACGATATTACCAATGAAAAACAAAAAAAGGCTCTGGAAACAAGACGGCAACTGGATTTCGCGCATGTCGTGCCGGATGTCGGTAGATTCAGAGTAAACGTATTAATACAACGCGGTTCCTTGAGTTTCACTTTCCGCGTGATTGCCAAAGATGTCGCGCCTCTAAATTCAATGGGATTGCCGGACATATATACGGAAATCACTTCGGCGCGGAAGGGATTGATCCTGGTAACCGGTCCTACCGGCAGCGGTAAATCAACAACGCTTGCCGCCATGGTCAACTATATAAATGAAACAGACAGCCGGCACATCATCTCGGTGGAAGACCCGATCGAATATGTGCACCCGAATAAAAAGTCGATGATACTGCAACTTGAAGTCGGGAAGGACACCGAATCATTTAGCCAGGCGCTGTGGAATACCTTGCGGCACGACCCGGACGTGCTGGTCGTGGGGGAAATGCGCGACCTGGAGACGATCAGTGCAGCCATCACCGCCGCGGAAACGGGGCATCTGGTCATGGGCACGCTGCACACTAATGATGCCACACAAACCATCGATCGTATCGTAGACGTTTTCCCGCACGGGCAACAGGCACAAATGCGCGTTCAATTATCCCAGGTATTAGTAGGTGTTTTTTCTCAAGTGCTGCTGCCCTGCATCAAAGGCGGAAGGGTACCGGCGTGTGAGATCATGATCGCAAATTCTGCAGTAAGAAACAGTATCCGTGAAGGTAAAACGCAGTATCTGCAGAATGCCATCCAACTCGGTATCAAAGAAAAAATGCAGACCTTAAATCAAGCGCTCGCCAGACTGGTGGTGGACAAGCAAATTTCTGTTCAACAGGCGATGCATAACAGCGTCGACAAAGAACAGTTAATGAATTTGATCGGCCTCAAGGAGTTCATACAGAAACCTACCAGTTCGTATTAGCACGAGACCGGTATTTACAAACCACAAATAACAGATTAGCGCTCCGCTAATCTGTTTGACATTCCCGATCGAATATACTATTGTGCAGTCAACAAACACGGGGAGGGAAAGATGGATATGGCAGCCTCGCAATTAATAAAGCTTTATATGCCGACACAAGTGCTGATCGGCAGCATATATTACGCGCCAACCCCGGAAGCCCGCCTGCTTGACGCACTGAATGGAGTATCAGATAGGGGACCGGTCAAAAAAGGCAGGTTCCTTGAATTAACGGATGTCACCATTCAGCATAACGACGGCAGAAAAGAAAAACTGAAGATCTCCTACATCAATAAATCGATAGTGGAAATGGCAATCACCCTGGGTGACGCGGATATCAGCCGCGGCATCGGCGCCCAGGAAGGGGCTAAATCATATCCTTATGTTGAGAAATCGCCTTTGCCGGTACAAATTGAGACTGCGGACTATGTAGTCTACGGCAATATGTATCACATGAGTTACCAGAAAGTGTGGAACGTTCTGGAGGACGCGCCGGAATTCTTACCGATTACCCATGCGCAAATCTACACCACCGTAAATAATACATTTGAGTCCGTTCCGTTTGTCGCCGTGAACAAGGACCACATACTATCTCTACAAGAAGAAAACGGAAGATCAAAAAACACAGGTTCGGCATCCCGCGACAAAAAATCCGGTTGAAATGAAATAAGACAAAATCGAAGATAAAATATATAAATGAAAATAGAAGCATTATTCCGCCTGGCCGTCGATACTAAAGCATCCGACATACATTTAAGGGTAGGTATGCCGCCGATTTTACGTATTAACGGACGTTTAGTGCGGCAGGAACACTATCTCCCTCTTACTAATAATGATATCGTCGAAATGCTCAATCAGATTGCCTCACCGGAACAAAAAGAGCGTTTAGCCAAGGAAAAAGAACTGGATTTTGCCTATGCCCTTGATTTAATTGCCCGCTTCAGGATAAATGTCATGGTACAACGGAAAACACTCAGTATAGCGTGCAGGATGCTGCCCTTTGTAGTGCCGTCAATCGATGAACTGGAACTACCGCAGATTTCTAAGGAATTAATACTGCAGCCGCGCGGGTTAATCCTGGTAACCGGCCCCACCGGCGTCGGGAAATCGACGACGATGGCCGCGATGATCCGCTACCTGAATGAGAACAGAGACTGTAATGTCATCATTATTGAAGACCCGATCGAATATCATCACCAAAATATAAAATCAATTATTGCGCAGCGGGAATTGGGGGAAGATACGGATTCATTTCACACCGCGCTGGTCCGCGCTTTACGTCACGACCCTGATGTCATCGTTGTCGGGGAAATGCGCGATCTGGACACTATATCAGCAGCAATTACGGCTGCAGAAACAGGTCACCTTGTTATGAGCACGCTGCATACCACAGACGCTGTGCAGACGATCGACCGTATGATAGACGTATTCCCTCCCGGTCAGCAATCACAAATCAGGTTACAACTATCCCAGGAAATGCTAGCCATTTTGTCACAAACCTTAGTACCCCGTGCTTCCGGAAAAGGGATGATAGCCGCCTTTGAGATCGTCCTGGCTAACCCTTCAATCCGCAACCTTATCCGTGAAGGCCGTACATACGAAATACCGACTTATATGCGATTACACGCGGAATCAGGCGCACAAAGTCTTGATGACGCATTAGCTAAATTGATCAAGGCTCATAAGGTAACAAGGGAAGCGGCCTTGAACAAATCCAGCAACCCGAATCGCTTGGCACAGTTGCTGGTTTCGTGATAACATGGGAATATTCAATACAAGGATATTTATATGCAAATAAATGAAGCGCTTAAAGTAATGGTGGCCCAGAATGCTTCAGACCTGCATATCAGGGTCGGCAGTCCGCCAATATTCCGGATATTCGGGAAATTGACCCCGGCGAAAGATTGGCCTGCGGTTACGGTAGAAGACTCCCAAGAAATTTTTGATGCGATCACCAATGCGACCCATAAACAGATTTTCGCGGAAACGCTTGAGTTGGACTTAGCCTACAGTGTTTCCGGAATCGGACGGTTCCGCGTTAACGTGGCGCGGCAGCGGGGAACGCTCTCTTTCGCCTTCCGCCTGGTGCCTTTTGTGATTCCCACGATCGACCAGATGCAGTTACCGCTCATCTGTAAAGAGTTGATACTGAGACCAAGAGGACTGATCATGGTTACCGGCGCCGCCGGCAGCGGAAAATCCACAACAATGGCCGCCATGATCGATCACCTTAATGAAACGGAAAGTAAAAATGTCATCACGATCGAAGACCCGATTGAATATTTACACCGGAATAAAAAATGCATAATCGCCCAGAGGGACCTGGGAGAAGATACAAGGTCTTTCGAGCAGGCGCTGATGCATACTCTGCGGCAAGACCCTGATGTAATTTACATCGGAGAAATGCGGGATCTGATAACAATATCCATGGCGATCAGAGCCGCCGAGACCGGTCACCTCGTATTGGGCACTTTACACACTACCGATGCTTCGCAGACAATCGACCGTATTATCGATATCTTCCCGGCCGGTCAGCAAGATCAAATCAGAATACAACTTTCCCAGGTGCTGGAAGCAGTCCTGATGCAATGCCTGCTGCCTCGTCTTGGCGGCGGTGGAAGAATCGCGGCTTTTGAAATTTTGATCGCTACCCCGGCCATCCGCAACCTCATCCGCATGGGAAAAAGTCATGAAATCCCCAACGTTTTGAATATCGGTTCGAAAGAGGGAATGCAGACCCTGGACCAGGCTTTGGCAAAACTGGTTAAGAGCCAGTTAGTCACCAAGGAAGATGCTTTGATAAAGAGCAGTAATCCCGCCCAGTTACTCAAATTAATGTGACTTTGAACTTGCTTTAGTTTGCTGATGGTTTAGCCACTTCGCAATTAACAGGAATTAAGACGCTATTTCTCTTGTTCCGATTTTACAACCATGGATTGCAGGGTTTTACAGAAAACTTCTACCAGGTCAGGGTCAAAAGTAGTCCCCGCGCAGCGCCTCAGTTCATCGATCGCTTCCTGTGACGACCGCTGGTTATGGTACGGCCGTAATGAGGTCATAGCATCATAAGCGTCAGCCACAGACAAAAGTCGCGCCTCTAAAGGTATATCCTGCCCTTTGAGTCCGGTCGGATAACCGCTACCGTCATAATGTTCATGATGATTCAAGATAATCGGCAGGGAATTAGCCAGTTCAGCTACATATCTGAGAATTTCCACACCCATTTCGGGATGTCCTTTTATCTGCCGCCATTCCTGTTCATCAAGCACGCCATCTTTGTTCAGAATGGAATCCGGAATACCGATTTTACCGATGTCATGCAGTAATCCGGCAGTACGTATAACATTGATCCTCTCCGCTGGTAGATTCATCACCTGCGCCATCGCAACGGCATACTGGCTGACTTTTCTGGAATGGCCGTAAGTATAATGATCTTTAGCGTCAACTGTGGCCGCCAGTGCGAATATCATACTGATTGCGATCCTTTGTGTTTCAGACACTGAATCGATAGAGACGATTCCCTGCTTCTTGTAATCGTAAGGGGCGCAGGTCCGGTTTCTACCGGTTCCTTTAGCAGCATAGAGCGCTTTATCCGCGGAAACCAGGATCTGTTCCTTGGTGACGCCATCGGTGGGCCAGGTTGCAATCCCCAGGCTGGCAGTAATAGACGAACGTCCGCTGTAAAGTTTTTGTTCGATCTTTTCACGAATACGTTCTGCTACCAGGAAAGCGCCTTCAGTCATCGTTTCAGGCAGAATCACAGCAAATTCCTCTCCGCCGTAGCGGAACGCGATATCTACAGTGCGGATGGAAGTCTGGATACACTTACCGACACTTGCCAGAACATCGTCCCCGGCTAAATGTCCGTAAGTATCATTGTAGGTTTTAAAGAAATCCAGATCAATCATTATGATGGAAAACGTGGTGCCGAACCTGGTGCCGCGGGCAATCTCTTTATCCAAACATTCATGCATATACCGGTGATTGTATAACCGCGTCAGGCCGTCTGTGATGGCCCAGGTCATCGCCTGAGAATATAATTGCGCGTTTTCAACGATAACACCGGCCTGATTCGCGACGCTCATAACCAGCTCTATATCTTCCTGTGAGAATATTTGGCTGGAGCTTTTTTTACTCAACCCTAAAATACCAACTAACTTTCCGTGACTTTTTAATGGGCACAGCAGTTCAAGATGAGAGTTATGTAAACTTTCTCTTTC
>PMBW01000193.1:0-4338 GCA_003153075.1 Dehalococcoidia bacterium
GTTAAACAGGCACACCTTGATATGATTAAAATGGCGCTCAAGAAGGGTGTCCGTCCGAGAGTCGAGATTGGCGCTCCGGAAGAGGCCAAGGATTATATAGCCATGGGCGTCCGCGATTTCTGCATGGGCTGGGACAATCAAGCTATCATTAGCTATTGCAAGACAAACGGACCTGCCCTGCGCAAGCAGCTTGTCTAAATCACGTAACAGAACTTAAGTAAACACGGGAAGGCAAGGCACTTAACGGCCTTGCCTTCCTTTTTAACTAGAAATATTTGCGACAAGAAAATAAAAATGCGGAGGAAGGCAAATGGCCAAGATCGTTTATATAGGCGCGGGAAGCCATCAGTTCGCCCGGCGGTTGATCACGGATATCCTGTGTTATCCCGAATTGAGGGGAAGTACGATCACATTGATGGACATTGCCAAAGAGCCCCTGGAACTGATCACTGCTTTTACCAGGAAGCTGTGCGAGCAGCAGGGGTTTAAACCCAGGATAGAGTCAACCACAGACCGGCGTAAAGCGCTGGAAAGCGCAAATTACGTGATCACGACGATCAGAGTGGGCGGACAGGCGGCAGCGCAGGCAGACCGGGCGGTGGCGGAAAAGTATGAGCTAAAAACGGGCAACATCATCGGGCCGATCGGCGTATTTGACGGAGCGCGTGAGGTACCGGTTTTACTGGATATCTGCCGCGATATGGAAGAACTCTGTCCGGATGCCTGGCTGATCAACTACACGAATCCGATGGCGATAAACAGCTGGGCGATCAGTGATTACAGCCGCATCAAGAATGTCGGGTTATGCCACAGCGTGCAGCATACCGCGACGGAGCTGGCGAAATACATCAACGCGCCGTATAAAGAAATTTCCTTCTGGACGGCCGGCATCAATCATATGGCCTGGTTTTTAGATTTCCGCTGGCGCGGGGACGACGCTTATCCGATATTGAGGGAGAAGTTCAAAGATCCTGCGGTATATTCCGCGCCGGATGCCCACTGGGACGGGCCGGACATTGTCCGCGCCGAGGTGTTCAAAACCTTCGGTTACTATGTCACAGAATGCAGTACGATCATGGCGGAATATGTTCCTTATTTCAGGAAAAGGAACCGGCCGGACCTGTTCGATAAATACAAACTGCGTAAGGTCGAATCCAAAGCCGCGGCTAAAGACCAGGTCAATAAAGACGAAGAACTAAAACAGCAAATTAAAAGTAATTTTCAATTTCCGATGATTCACAGCGGTGAGTACGTATCGATCATCATCCGCGCAATCGAGACCGGGATACCGGCACGCATCAACGGTAACGTGAAAAATACCGGCCTGATCACTAATCTGCCGGAGGGCTGTTGTGTTGAAGTGCCGTGCCTGGTGGACAAAGAAGGGATCAACCCTTGCTTTGTGGGCGATCTGCCGGCGCAATTAGCCGCATTAAACCGTACCAATATCAGTGTGCAGGAGCTGGCGGTAAGAGGGATTGCGGAGAAGGATAGAACGAAGATGTTCCATGCCATGCTGCTAGACCCGCTATCGGCATCAATGCTGACGATAGATGAAATACGGCAGATGACCGATGAGATGTTCACAGCCGGGGCGCAGTATTTGCAGGGGTACAAATAATAAATAAAGCTGTCAGTAGTCAGTGGCCAGATTAATTAATAATCAAGAAAATTCGAATTTCTAAATCGAGAAAAGCGACTGGATCCATTCATCCGCCTCAGGCTGATAAATGAAAATAAAAAAGCAGGCCAAGCACCTTCTGCCCGGCCTGCTTTTATTTAATAACTTGTTACTAATGTTCTTATAATAAGAGCGTATCCATTTAATTGTAAGACCATTAGTAATTTAGCCTATAAAAAGAGGCGGGATAAGCTTTTCGATATTATCGATATCGGCATCTGTCAGCGGTTCGGCAATATCGCGGAAAAGGTACCACTGTTCGACATGTTCCACCGATTCGCCGGGCTGCAGTAACTTGAGCGGAGCGACGGTTTCCAGCTCCAGATTGTTATTATTGGTGTAAGCTTCGGCGGAACTGCCCAGATCAGGGTACTTCCCGTCTTTTTTATAATCAAAGATTTTAACGAACAGGTGCCCCTTATTCCAATAGGCGATCCAGCCGCAGGTATCCATTAACCCGATTTTTGTCGGGCCGGAGCAATTAACGTCCTGTTTGAGCAAAATGCAGCGGCTGCCGAATTTCAGGCGCGGATCGGAGAGGTCGCTGTATTCCCAGATGGAGAGTAAAGAGGTGGGCAGCAGGTTCTCCCGGGTGGCCGGCTTGCGCGCCGGCAGCGGGAAGATGGCCTTTCCCCCGGTAGCCATGGCGGAAATGGCCCATGGCGCGATTTCGACCGGCCAGAGGCCGCGGTTGTACAAGCGGTGGGTGATTGAGATGTGGTGTTTATTTGGGGACAGCGGCACATCCATTTCCTTTTGAATACCGGTTTCTTTCTCGGTGTTTTCGGTCAGGCGGATAAAATTGTCATGCTGTTTGATTGTGACCGGTTCTTTGTCCGGCAGATATGAGCGCGGGTATGCTTCCGGCGCGTGCCAGAGCCGGTGCGCGGAAAAACCCCACCCCAACTTTGCGACAAATTCGTTCTGCTGCCCGATAAACCCGAAGCGTAGGATTTTCGGTCCGATATCCGTCGGTACAATCACTTCAACCTGGTCGTTATAGATACGATAACAATTCGGTAAGCCCTCGAAAGCTAATTTCTCAATCATTAATGGAGTCTCCTTTTTAGATATTAACAAGAAAACTATAACATAAAAGGGACATTAATCGCCTGCGGGTGTTTTTAAGATGTATTGCTATTGATATGACCCTTTAAGGAAATCTTCATTCTCCCTTTATCTTTCCTTGGGAAAAAGGGAGATTCGGACTTAAAATTAGAAACTTGCGGCGTTTCACTGTATAATTCTAATTTCAGGGAACTATTATTTATCCGGTACTTTTAAGGGGGTTTTTATGGTGGATATAACGAAATTACAGGATATCGTAGGCGCAAGCCATGTGGTCACTGATCGTGAGCGGATGCAGTCGTTCCTTTATGATGAGACGGTGGTAACATTAAGACCGCAAGCGGCGGCGAACGTTGTCCTGGTGAAACCGGGCACACCTCAGGAAATATCTGAGATCATGAAACTGGCGAATCTGGAAAAAACGCCCGTCTTCATCCGGGGTGGCGGCACCGGCCTGTGCGGAGGCGCTATCCCGACGGTGGACGGTTTGCTGATATCGATGGAAAGACTCAATAAAATTGTCGAAATGGATGCCGATAACCTGATGATCACGGTTGAAGCAGGCGTCACGCTGGCAGATATACTGAAGACCGCCGAAAAAGCGGGACTTTTCTTTCCGCCCCATCCCGGTGATGAGAGCGCCCAGGCCGGCGGAATGGTGGCGTTGAACGCCGGAGGCACACGTGCGGTCAAATACGGCGTGACCCGAAACTATGTCAAAGGACTCGAAGTTGTCATGCCGAGCGGTGAAATCATGAATTACGGCGGAAAACTGATCAAGAACAACCAGGGATTCGACCTTTTGCAGCTGATGATCAACAGCAGCGGTTTATTGGGAATTATCACGAAGGTGACTTTCCGCCTTTACCCCAGGCCGGAAGCCACTGCGACGCTGGTCGTTTCCTATAACAGCCGTTACGACGCCATCAATAGCGTGCCCAAGATTTTACGGAGCGGCACAATGCCCCTCGCGATGGAATATTTTGAGCGGGATATTATCATGGCGACCAGTAAACGCCTGGGAATCGACTGGCCGGCGCAGAAAGGCGTTGCTTACCTGATGATCATTCTNNGCGGATAAACCGCAGCTGCAGGCGGATATATTAAAACTCAGGAGTGACTTCTTCTCGACATATAGAGACGTTACCGGAGACGCGCTGGATATTACGGTGCCCCCGGCGAATATCGGGATACTTTTAGAGAAAGTGGATGAGATCGCCAAAAAATACAACACCGTAATCCCGACCTACGGACATGCGGGTGACGGCAACCTGCATTCGCACATTATGAAAGAATTGGTTGAGCGCGGTCTTTTGCGGCAGGTGAAACGAGAGATATACGCAGAGACGATCCACCTCGGGGGAGTGATCACCGGCGAACACGGCATCGGGCAGATACGGAATAAGGATCTGGACCTGGTGCCTGATCAAAAACAATTTGAGTTAATGGCCGGGATTAAGAAGCTATTCGACCCGAATAATATATTGAATCCGGGGGTAGGATTGCCGCCGAAAAAATAGCAAATAATCAAGTTTCAATAATCAATAATCAAGAAAATTCGCACCTCTAAAGAAACCCGAAGGGCAGAG
>PMBW01000193.1:4350-4966 GCA_003153075.1 Dehalococcoidia bacterium
GAGCTCTGCTCGTGGGTATCTACATACTAAATAAATATCAAATACGAAATATCCTTTCACACTGACTCTCACACTTTGGGGAAAGGCAACTAACGAAGAGGAGTCATTTTTCGAGTATCGATTTACTGCGGGTTTTTTGCAACTCGATGTCAGGAACCTGTTGATGGATAAAGCTGAGAGACAGATCGATGCATTCCTGGGCTTCATCGGGGGTCATCGTACCGACCGCGACCATATCCTGTTTGCGTATGGTGTTCCAAACGAAGGCAAGGCCTACCGGCGGCAGTAAACGTCCTGCGGCCATCGGCTTGATGCAGATGACAGGTTTTTTTGCCTGCCGGATAATTCTCATCTCCCAATCAGCTTCGATCGGCATCATAAAACCGGCGGCGTTGTAGATCTGCAGGTAGGTTTCGATGTCATAGTTGTGCGCATCGGTAAAGGTAATTGCTTCCGGTAAATGTGTGGAAAGACCGGGGATCATTTCATATTTCCGGATCAGTTTGGTATACACTTCGATATCGCGGATAACCGCGTCGCGGCGGTCAAGTAACGCGTCGGTGACCATCTGATGCGGTAAACAGAATGTTGCTTTGTCATTTTTACATTGTTCGAC
>PMBW01000002.1 GCA_003153075.1 Dehalococcoidia bacterium
GGCCAGTCCCCGGGTTGGTCGCTTGAACCTGATGGTAACATCAGGGCTTAGATAGATGGTCACCGTCCGCCACAGGCGGATACAGAACTCGGCTTATAGGTTTGCTTGACCCACAATACTACTCAAAAATGAAGCTTGGTACTCTTCTTTTCAAACAACTTTTTCTAATTGATAACGAATCGTTAAATATCAGGTTGCCGGTGTAGTATAACAGCAATGTATTTACAACGATTTAGCTGCGAAAGCTCGTAAATCGATTATAGAAACACTACGCGAGTCAGAAAGGATTAATCCTTTCTCTGAAATATTGAAGCGTTTAAAAAGACCGGTTATTAGCTGTAAAATTTAAACGCATTTTGGTAATAGTTCATCAGTCACAATTATCAATACGTTCCTTTTCGGCCTGAACCTCAGCCGGTTGCATTTGCTTTCATGAAAATAGTAAATGGAAAATCCACTATTAGTTTCCCATATGATTTAACGATGCACATCACTTATTTATATAGGACTAATCCTTTAGATTCCGTAATATCATACTTATGGTCGTTGCCGACCCAGTTTATCTCCTGTAAATTAGTGAATGTAAAGTTATTTTGTGGGCTTTGAACTATCACCTGTAACATGGTCACTTAAGTGATAGGGAGCCAATAGTGAAACCGGCTGAGATTAACTAATCAAGCCGGTTTTTTTGTGCCTGAAAACATAATCAAACACAGAATAATTCAACCCCGGTCGATTCTCCGGTGACACGGAGAGGGGTATTAAAAAAATAAAAAATAAATAGCAAACAAAAAAAGACAATACGGGAAAAAACACCACAAAAGAAATAAAAAGGAGTATGAAATGAAAAAAGGATTATTAATTGGTTTAATTTTAGCAATTGTAGCATTATGTGCTCTTCCCATCGCAGCTTTTGCAGCCGGCCCGACCAACGTCGTAATGACCTGGCAGGGAACTAACGTCAATGTAGGTAATACCGTCAAACTGGGAGACGACCAGATCGCCTCATTCCAATCTGTAGGGTGTATTGGCGCCGGTACTTTTACCGCAACCTACCTTCCTGGCAATGGAGACAAGACCGTCAGCAGCATCAATGCCGTTACCATTGGTAAGGGCGGAACAATGTATGATGTGCTTTCCAAGAATGGCGGAGTAGCCGCTACAGTTTTTTCATCCAACGGCATGACCACCATCAGCGACACAACTTCTACCAAGAAAGATGCCATCAATTGCTTCACTTTTAACCAGACAGCTGTCGGCAAATCGGTCGTGGATAATTTAACTGCCTATGTAGGCTCCAACTCCATTAACTCCGGCATGTCCGCCAGTTTTGGCGATCTTACCATCAAAGGCTATCTCGACAACGGGCAGAAATAATATAAAGTGATCTGTGGATGGTTGGGGGTACATTTGATACCCTCAACCATCCACGGAAAAAGGACAAAAATATGAAAAAAGTATTAGCCATTATTGTAATAGCTTTCCTAATCGCTTTAATCCCGGGGGTAGCTTTGGCAGCGGACCCGACGACTGACCCTCCCTTGACTATAGATTTAAATATCTCCGGCGGGGGAACTGTCAACACCAATTTAACTCTATCTGGGACGAACGTGAATGCGAATGTAAATGGCAGTACACTTGCTACCCTTCCGGATGTGCAAAACATGGGGAGCTCTTTATACGGCAATATCTACGGAACCGCATCTGATTTACAAAACATCAAAAATTCACTGACTGCCTTAATCGCGCAGGTCAAAGCATCCGAAGACTCTAACATCCAGGGGCAAGGGCAAACCCTTAATCTGTATGGAGATGCCATTACCAAACTGATCAATGACCTGTCCAATCTAAAAAAGATGCAAGCTACCGATTCCTTCAGCACCACTTCCAACTTAGAAGACCTGCAAGCTCAGTTTGATTCAGTTAGTAAAGACCTGGGAACTCTTAATGATGAGATAAACGGGGACCAGATTGCTTATCAGCAAAAAACACAGAGTCTGACAGATAATCTGGAAAAATTACAGGCTTCTTTGAATAGTTTAAATTATGACACCCAGGCAAATTACAAAGTACTGGCGGATGCAATAACTGCTTCTAACCAGAACCTTGCTGCCCAACAAAAGAGATCGGAAGATACTATGACGATCGCAATTGTTGCCTCGGACACCGCATTTCTTATAATCGCCCTCACTATAGTTGTGATAATGAAAAAGAACCTGAAAAGCAAAGCAGAAAATCGACATACAGTCGAAGCGCTAAACGAAAATACCGCCTATTCAGGCAAATAAAAAGCATTGGGATAACGGTTGTTTAAAATTGAAGTTCCGGCAGGGGCAGCATTTGTATTAACTGATGACGCTGCCCCTGCTGCCGGTTTACGGAATGCTGACATGAAAGCAGGTTGTCGCCGGCTCGGATCTCAACTAACATCGTTACTGGTTATTGGTCGAGGCGGGTATTGCAAAGCCGGATTGAGCGGTAACCCGAACCTATCTGACACTCACTTTAGATTCACTTTTCCGCTAATAATAACGAAATGGTCTTTATTTTTCCTTTTGTTTTGTTAGGTTTCAGCAAGTAGTTCTATCCCGCGCTTTGCAGCAGACACCACAACCCTTAAAGAAGCAGGGGGCAGACAACATTGTTTTTACTGCTCGCCTCGGATAAGTTACACAACCAAGGGTTTCTTTTAAATACGGTAGCTTGATGTTTCCGCTCTGTCTCCGGGTAAAAATAATATTGACACGGTTAAAAAGCGAAGTACAATTAAAATAGTAGAATAGAAATGTTTCTGAGCGCCTTGCCTGGAATCAAAAAATAGCCTGATCTTTACCTGTCACAAATTCGCCGAAGATCTTTCCAGGAGAAACAAATCCGGGTCAATCAATTGACCGTTTCTTCCCATCAACTCCGATGAGCCTGCGACTTGTCGAGGATGTTTCATACAATGACCGGCGTTCATTATTGTCGATTAAGATAAAATCAAATGAACTATTATTAACGCATAATTTGCCGGGGAGGGAAAACCATGGCTAAGAAGAAAATAATTTCTGCTATCGATGTTGGTAATACCAAAGTTTGCACCCTGGTGGCTGAAGCGGGTGATGACGGCCAAATGCGTGTAGCTGGTGTGGGGATTGTGCCTTCCAAAGGGATATACAAGGGGACGATCGTCAACCTCACTGAAGCCAAAGAGACGGTTCGCGATTCCGTCAAAAAAGCGGAACAGGCAAGCGGCCACCGGATCGGATCTGCTTTTGTGGGTATAACGGGACACCAGATTATTGGGCAAAATTATAAAGGTGTCGTCGCAATAATTCATAATGACCATTTAGTCCGCCCCGATGACATTCGCAGGGTGCTGCAGGTAGCCCAAATTACCAAAGCCGGCAGTAATCAAAAAATTCTCCACGTGATGCCGCATCATTATACGGTAGATGGAGAAGAAGGTGTTCTGAATCCAGTCGGTATGAGTGCTTTCAGATTGGAGGCCGAGGCTCATGTCGTCACCGCCCCAATAGCTTCCGTCCAGGAACTGGTGAGGTGCATCATGGGTGTGGATGTTGATGTGGAGGACCTTGTTTTTAACGGATTAGCCAGCAGTGAAGCTGTTTTAACTGAAGACGACAAGCAAACCGGTACGATAGTCGCTGACATCGGCGGCGGTACTACAAATATCGCATTTTTTAAGGACGGAAACGTCTGGCATACAGCCGTTGTTCCTGTGGGGGGCCATCAGGTAACCGAAGACATTGCCATCGGTTTAAGTATACCTTTTGATGTAGCCGAAGAGTTGAAGAAAAAGTACGGCACTGCCCTTCCAATTGGTGACGGAAAAACTGAAAACGATTCTATCGTTCTGAACGGCCACAGCGTTTCATCTCAAAAGTTGTACGATATTATCCACGCACGGGTGGAAGAACTTTTAAGACTTATTTTAATTGGCGTACCGAAAGATGAAAAGGGCCTGTTGTCGCCTGGCGGACTTGTGCTTACAGGCGGAGGTTCCACCTTGCCGGGAATCGATACGATGGGAAAAGAAGTTTTAAAGATGCCGGTCAGAATATGCGCCCCGCTAAATGTTTTCGGCGCCGGCGATCAGATAAACGACCCGGCATATTCCACCGCAATCGGGCTTTTAATGTGGGGAAATAAACCGAAGAGCAATGCTAAAGAAAAGTAAAATATTCCAGGTGGGATTTTTATCTGACGGTACAACTACAGCGGGACTTCCAAATGCCGCAATAATTGGTATGTAGACTTTCTGGTTTAGAAGAAAACCGGAAATGAGGTTGTCTGAAAATAGTCATGGGTAACGATTAATATCGATTCCCCTCTTGTTATTTGTCATTGTCGGGCTTGATCCGA
>PMBW01000105.1 GCA_003153075.1 Dehalococcoidia bacterium
CCGCAACTGAACGAAAGAGAAATCATAAAACCGGTCAGACTACCGGCAGCAAACAACCTGATCTTGAACAACTTCAGGTCGAGAGTGGGATGCTTTTGTCGCAGTTCAATAAATATTACCACCACGAATATCGCCACCCCACAGATTAGTATCGACAAATTACGAATTGAAAGCGGGTCACCTATTGCCAGCGCCACGAGGACGGTAGTTACGGCAATGCAATATAATATAGAACCGGCATAATCGAATTTCTCGCCNNATCATCACACCGCCGAGCGTATATCCGGTGATGGCTCCCAGGTTTGCGGCCATGATCGTCGTCCCCAATCCTTTGCCAAGTTCATTTCTGGGAAAAGCGTCGGTTATTATCGCAACGCTGTTAACCAGCAATAAAGCGGAACCTGATCCCTGAAAGAACCGGGCAATTACCAGCTGTTCACCGTTTCTAGATAAAGCGCAAAATAGGGAACTGAGGGTGAATATGGCAAATCCAAGGTTGTAGAGCCTGACCCGCCCGTATAAATCAGCCAACCGGCCCAGCAAAACAGGCAATATCGTCATCATGAAGGTGTAACCGGTGATAATCCAGATGCCGTGTGAAATGGTGGCATGTAAATGTTCAAGAATCGTGGGCAGACCTATAACAACGATACTGGAATCCAGACTACCCATGAACATACCGACGGTGGCAACCGACAAAACCACCCATTTATATTGCATTTTAAATTTCATTATTTCTCAGCTTCTTACCGCGTGTGTTACTTTACTGACCGCAACTTGAATGCGCTGATTGATGCCATGTTCACGGGGATTTATCCCCCGTAAATTGGGTATTGTCATTAATATATATGAAGTCAGCATAAATAATCAATAATCATTCCCGGCAATAGTCAAAAATAATTTAATTTCTTAATGGCAGATTACCAAACATAATATTAAATGCTACTTCGGTTTTTGCTGATGATACCGGATAAAGACTCACAGGCGCGGAGGTCTGTGCTACCGGCAAATTATGGTTTCTTTGCCGGAGGTTTGATACCGAGCTTTTTGGCGGTATGATCGCGCCCCAGGTAGAAATTCAACCAGGATGATGTGTGCTGCAGCGCCCAGTTACAAGGCGGTACCACATTTCCGGCAATAGAGTTCTCTTCTTTGTGTTTTTTTAAACGCCCGTAAGCCCGCACCCAGATACATTTCTTTTCGCCGGGATAGACTTCACACCAACCTTGATAACTACCTCCGCAAGGACCGTTCCGCTGTTCTTTCGGGCACTGCGACATAGGACAAATGTAAGCCGCGTCAAACAAAGCGCAGTCACCGCAATCCATGCAATCGAAAAGGATAACTTTATTAACATGTTCAAATTTGCCAAAAGCGCGTTTCATGCGAGGGCCTTTGTCTATAGCCTTAGCCAAGGGCAGAAGGCCTTTGAAAATAATACTACCCGGACTAAAGAGGGCCTTGTGCGCCCCGCGTGAAAAAGCGTATTTGGGAGGATTGTCCGGTTTGGAGTTTCTCGCGGCAAGTTCGGCTATATTCAATCCGGTTTTTTCATCCTTCTGGAAAAGATAGAAACCATCCTTTTGCGGGAAATCAAATTCAAATACTAATTCCTGCCAGATCGGCACGAGTTCCTCACCCCAGGTAATGATGTAATCCACCATTTCGAATGTAGCGCCGTGTCCGCCGATATGCGCGCCGTTGTATCCCATGCCTTTGGTAATGGCGTACATTTTTGCTGCGCGGTCAAGCCGGGCAGCTTTACCCTTGTCGGTATTCTTGCGCTCTTCATCCAATTTGGCTAGCAATTTATCCGTCACCACGCAGCCGGGGATCTGATTGGCATTCATCGTCCGACCGGAACCGTAGGGCAAAATATAGATGTTCGCCATCACCGGTATGTGGTAGTCATTTATTTTCAGCCACTGCAGTAATTCGTGGAATTTACGGGCGTCATATCCCACCTGCGTGACCAGGAATTTAGCGCCGGCGCCGATCTTCTTTTGTAGTTTGTAATATTGCCCCATTAACTCCGCTTCAGTTTGCTTGAAGGGAGAAATGGCCGCCCCGGCAAAAAAGTCAGTCGGGGACAGGACTATTTTCTTTCCAAGCGCGTTATATTCCAAACCGGCGTTNNCCTTTGAAGCCGGTATCCGAAGGATGGTCGCCGGTCAGGATCAGCAGATTATTCACGTTCAACACTGACAACCCATACAGGAGACTTTCGCACTCATTACGGTTTTTGTCGCGCAAGGCAAAATGCACTAAAGGTTCAATACCTGCCTTCCTGATTTCAGCAGAGAATATTTCCGGCGAAATAGCAGGAGCGCCGCCGGGATTATCGGTCAGGCTGATGGCATGGATAGCGCCTTTGCCGGCTGCTTTGCGCGCGTTCTCGATCACGTCTGCCTGAAAAGTCTCAAACGCGCCTCTACCGGGAATCTGTTCCCAAGTCACGCAAAAGGTACAAGGATTTAACAACGCTTCTTTGAAGACATTACCTTTCTCTTTTTGTGTTATTTCAATCATTTTGCGGTCTTCTTTATCACTTTTGGTGTACCAAGTATTGTTAGTATAGCAAATCCGCGATACGCATACACAATCTAATGAAGAATGACGAACGTTGGAACAATTATCCATTCTTATAGTACAATAGTCAATACAATGAATACTGAATTCCGCAAATTGCCAAGCGTAGATCAACTATTGTTACAGCCGCTAATCGCAGGGCTGGAACTCGAATATCCGCATGCTTTTATCACCAATATTGTCCGGAAACAACTGGATGGCGCAAGACATGATATCGAAGCCGGGAAACAGTGCCCGGCGATTAACGAGATCGCAATATCAGTAAGATGGAATATCGAGGAACTGGTTAATCCTGGTTTGCGCCCGGTAATCAATGCCACCGGCGTGATATTACATACCAATCTCGGACGGGCGCCGTTAAGCAAACAAGCAATCGCGGCAATGGTTGCGGTATCCGCCGGGTACAGTAATCTTGAATTTGATGTATTGAAGGGCACACGCGGTTCCCGCCAGACCTATATCGAACGCCTGCTGTGTGAAGTTACCGGCGCGGAGGCAGGATTGGTGGTCAACAATAATGCCTCAGCAGTGCTATTGGGATTAAGCGCCCTGGCCAAGAGAAAAGAAATCATCGTTTCCCGCGGGCAATCGGTGGAAATCGGCGACAGTTTCCGGATTCCGGATGTAATGCGGCAGAGCGGAGCAAAGCTGGTGGAAGTCGGGACTACCAACTGCACCTATGCGCATGATTTTGAAAATGCGATCACAGATTCTACCGCCGCACTGTTACGGGTACACTCCAGTAACTTTAAAGTGGTGGGCTTTACCAATGAGGTGACCATCGAAGAATTGGTAGAGGTTGGTAAACGGCACAATTTGCCAGTTTTTGACGACCTCGGCAGCGGCTGTTTGCTGGATACCACGGTCTACGGTTTATCCGCAGAACCGCTGGTACAAAGAAGCGTCACTACAGGCGCAGCTTTAGCCTTCTTCTCCGGCGATAAACTGCTGGGAGGACCGCAAGCCGGCATTATCGTCGGTAAAAAAGAGTACATTGACAAACTCAGGAAACATCCATTAGCACGCGCCGTACGCATCGATAAGATCAGACTGGCCGGGCTGATTACGACTTTAATTCATTATTTAAAAGGCGAAGCAGTTAATACAATTCCCATCTGGCAAATGATTTCTGCAGATCTTAAAGTGATTGACACGAGGGCGCAAGCATGGATGGCCTCTACTCATGGCTTGGGCTACGTTATCGACGGGGAAAGCATGGTGGGCGGCGGCAGTCTGCCGGGCGGCACTTTACCGACGCGACTGGTCGCTATCAGCTCCAGCGGCAAGAAAGGTAATGCTTTCGTTCTAAAATTAAGCCAGGATCTGAGAAATTACCGGATGCCGATTATCGGCAGGATCAGTGATAACGTTTTATTACTCGACCCACGCTCAGTTATACCGGAAGATGACCGGATTATTATTCAGGCTTTACACGAAATCACGGGCAGCATTAAATAGATAGCATTACCACAGGAGAAAACCTTGTTTGTTCTGGGAACTGCCGGTCATATTGACCACGGCAAATCAGCGCTCGTCCAGGCTTTAACCGGTATGGATCCCGACCGTCTGTCGGAAGAAAAGGTACGGGGAATGACGATCGACCTGGGTTTTGCCTGGTTGAAACTACCGAGCGGACGGGAGATCGGCATTGTGGATGTGCCCGGACACGAACGTTTTGTCCGCAATATGCTGGCCGGCGCCGGCGGCATCGATATTGCGATGCTGGTAATAGCGGCCAATGAAGGCGTGATGCCGCAGACCAGGGAGCACCTGGCCATTTTAAACCTTCTAGGTATTTCGAAAGGTGTCGTGGCGCTTACTAAAAGCGACCTCGTAGATAAAGAATGGCTGGACTTAATCAAATTGGATGTGGAAGAACTGCTCAAATCAACTACATTGGCTGGTTCCCCAATCGTCCCGGTATCCGCGGTAACGAAGGAAGGGCTGCCGGATTTACTTGACATAATTGACAGGTTGCTGGATAATACCCAACCTAAAAAAGATAGAGTGAAGCCGCGTTTACCGATCGACCGTATTTTTACGATCGCCGGCTCGGGCACGGTGGTCACTGGAACATTGATCGACGGTTCATTGAACCTGGGACAAGATATTGAAATTATCCCAGGCGGATTAAAGTCACGTTTACGCGGTTTACAGACACATAAGACAGGAGTTACCACGGCATCACCGGGCAGCCGTGTTGCGGCAAATCTGAGCGGTTTAAACACCAGCGATTTACAACGCGGGGATGTACTCACCCGTCCCGGCTGGTTGACTCCGACCACGTTAGTGAGCGTCCGGCTGAATATCCTGAAAGACGCTAAACATCCCCTGAAACACAACGCCGAACGCAGTTTCTATGTTCTGGCAGCCGAAGCGACGGCGAAAATACGGCTGCTGGACGCAGAAGAAATCAAACCAGGCGCAAGCGGCTGGGCGCAGGCAATGCTGGACCGACCGCTAGCAATTGTGGACGGCGACCACTTTGTGATCCGCTCGACAACCGAAACGCTAGGGGGTGGAGTGATCATCGATGCTCATGCGCGTAGAGTGCCGCGCTTTAAACCGGAAACAATTGAGGCTTTAAAAGTGCGAGAAAAAGGCTCCCCTGAAGAGTTAATTATCGCACGGCTGGAAGCCAGACGATGGCTTGAGCTTTCCGAATTACTGCCAATGATCGCCATACCTGCCGATGAAGTTAAATCGCTCCTAGCGGAGATGATCGTCCGCGGTGAAATATTGCAGCTCGGCCAGGGTGAACACAGTCTTTTTATCGCGCCGGCGGTCTGGAGTACATTATCACGGGAAGCTCGCACTACCGCAAAGGAATATCACATTAAATTCCCGATCCGCATTGGTGTCCCAAAAACAGAGTTGTCAAATAGATTGAAGTCAGGTAAATACGCGCCTTTAATACTGGAAAGACTGGTTAACGATAATGCGTTGATCGATGAAGGTACGGCTTTACGTTTACCTGATTTTAAAGTAAAACTCTCAGCAGCACAGCAGACCGGTATCGATGTATTCCTGAAAGCATTGGCAGAACATCCATACGCGCCCCCGACAGAATTGATCCCCGAACCTGATCTATTAAACCTGCTGATCGAAAAGAGACAAGCGATCAAATTAACCGAAGGGGTGGTGCTCTCCCGGAAAGCCTACGACGAAATGGTTAGCGGAGTGCAGGCTCAATTGGCCGCTAAAGGCAAAATTACACTGGCAGAAGTAAGGGACCGCTTTGTAACCAGCCGCAAGTACGCGCAGGCCCTCCTTGAGCATTTGGATGGGGAGAAGGTTACACGGCGAGTTGGGGATGAACGGATCAAGTACTAAGATTTAAAATTCAAAATTTCAAATAGCAAATCTCAAATAATTTCAAATTATCAAATAACAAAACTGTTTTGGCAATCGCTATATTAAGGTTTATTTGTTTTCAGGATTTTGGGCTTGTATCCAGCGGGCTTCCTGTTCAAGACGCTTCTTTTCGCGCTCTTCCAGTTGTTCGATTTTCTGCAACAAATTGCTATATTCGCGGCGGTATTTTTCAACCTCGGCTTCCAATTCCGGCAAGCGTTTCATGGCATCTAAAGCCTTGATCATCAGGTCGATCATCCGGTCAAGTGAAACTTCACGTGTTGTTACCGGTAAAGAAACTGGTTTAGTTAAAGCTTCGGTCGTAATTTGCTGAGCAGGTGAAGTAGCGGGCAGGGGAGGAGTAACTGTGGAAGGTTGCAACAAACCGGTGCGGAAAAATTCCTTGCGGTACAGGTCAATTGCCTGACGGCTAACCCCAAATTGAATGCCGATAGCCTGAGAGGTTTTTCCTTCCTTTAGCAGTTGCAGAACCGTATTCCGGTCAACGATTGCTTTCCTTGCCATATCTACCTTTCCCGATTATTTCCTTCATACTAGCATGATATTTGCATTGTGTCAAGTAAAATAGTCATTCTTGCTTTACGGTAATTCCTGTGTATGAGATGGAATGTCCTTAAGTTTTTTATTGCCTTGCCGTTTTGCCAGAAGAGCAGTATATTTGAATACATTCTTTGCTTTTCCACTTATAGTCAATATCCGTTTCATTGCTTGCCTCCGACAAATTAATTAATTGCATTAATAAGTATAGCAAGTAATAATGAAGTATGCAAGTAACGCCACGGCAAGTTATGGCAATTAAGGCAAGTATATCCGCGAATAGGCAAGTAATGCTAAGCAAGTCATACTCACTCTAGCTCATCCAAGGTCACTGTAACTCAAAAATAGGAATGAAAATGCGCCAGTTTGGAGAGAACAATATGAGGATATTATTTTCAAGAAATGTGGCGGGAGCGTATGGGGGTCGAACCCACCTGAGACATATTCATGCCCCTCAACGGATTTGAAGTCCGCGGAGCCCACCGGGACTCAGCCGCTCCCTTAACNNGTACCCACGGAGTATATAGACCCCGTGGGTACCTATCCCCCCACCCACCGCAACCTAATATTTGATAATATTCAATCGATATAACGATCAGACCGACACCACTTCTTTGACTTCGGGCAGCTTTGCTTTTAATATCCGCTCAATCCCCATTTTCAGAGTCATCGTCGACATCGGACAACAACCACAAGCCCCGGTCAATCTCAGGCTGACAACGCCGTCCTTTACTCCCACAAGCTCAACATCCCCTCCATCTGCCTGTAAAGAAGGCCTGATCTGCTCTAAAACCTGTTCCACTGTTGCACCCATTTTATTCCTCCTCACCCGATTTACATTGATAATAAGCTTTTGTGTAATGCCTGTCTGCGACTTTTGTCGCAAAGGCCTGAGGCATTCAACGATGCATTAACTTGACATAATGATATATGTAATTTTAATTAGAATGAATCTCCTCGACGCAAGCATCGAGGTATCATTAGCGGGGAATTACCCAACTATAGAGTTCGCCGTAACCGCCGGGGTATTAAACCCTAAAAGAGAAAAAATATATCCAGTCCCGGTATGATATTTATCACTGCATTCTTAATGATTTCCGCTTAAACTGATTTTATATGCTATCTTACGTGAAAAAGGGAAGTCATGACAATGCTTAGTAAATGCCCCGGGCAAGATATGCGGAAATTGCGTGTGGAAGTACACAAATGCCCGAATTGCGGCGCAGAAGTCGAAATTTTCTCTGACGAGACCAGGATCAAATGCCAGAAATGCAACACGATGGTCTTTCGGGAGAAAATGCCCTCCTGTATAGAATGGTGCGCTTCAGCGCGGCAGTGCCTTGGGGAAGAGCGCTGGCAGCAGTTGATGAGTAAAGATGAAACAGTAAAGCCACCCAAACATGAAGGAGATGCGTAATGGTTATAAAAACGGTACGGAAGGTGATCAACATTGATGAGAAGAAATGTAATGGTTGCGGTATTTGCGTCCCCTCCTGCGCCGAAGGTGCACTGAAGATAACGGGGGGAAAAGCGAAACTGGTCAGCGAAAAATATTGTGATGGTCTCGGCGCCTGTTTAGCCGAATGTCCGCAAGGAGCGATCAAGATCGAGGAGCGAGCTGCAGATGATTTTGACGAAGCAGCAGCCAGGCAGCATCAGCAGCAGACTAAAGCAGTCACGGAGAGAATGCACGTGGGTTGCCAGCCGGTATTAGCCGAAGAGTTAAAACTGCCCCCTGCAGAGAAATTGGCTTGCGGCTGTTCGTCCGCGACCGTTCAAGAAATAGGATGTGCGGATGTTGAAACAGGACCGCATGGTCATCAACCGTCCCAACTACGCCATTGGCCAGTGCAGTTGACCCTGGTACCGGCAACCGCAACCTTTCTGAACGGCGCCGATGTCGTGCTGGCGGCAGATTGCACGGCGTTTAGTTATGCAGGTTTTCACCGGGATTTCCTGAAAAACCATGCCTTATTAGTGGCCTGTCCAAAACTGGATGATTTTGGGGCTCACCTGGAGAAACTGATGCAGGTTACCGCCAAGTCCGGACTGAAAAGTCTTACGGTCGTACATATGGAAGTGCCGTGCTGTTCCGGTTTGGTTTTAATGGCAAGGAAAGCGATAGCGGCGAGCGGTAATAATATACCATTAACGGAAATCACTGTTACAATGAACGGTGAAATAAAGTTTTGAAGAAATAAAAGAAAGAGCCCGCTCAGGCGGGCTCTTTCTAATTCTTACTACTTACTATATTATTAGTTCATTTATTGCAGACGTGAATCCAAGGGTCCTTTTGTTGATTCTCTTGAGACCAAGATAATAGTAGCCTTACCCGGCATGACCATCTCGTTTCTCTGGTTTATTGCTGTTGTTTCGATGTCAACGCAGCATTCCCCGTTATCGTCGATATATTTGCCAACGACCTTTCCCTCCAGCCGTACTACATCCGCAAAATAGACGAATCTCCGGAATTCCACATGAGTTTTCTTTAACCAGCCGTCATTCCCCATCCAATTTGTCAGTAAATGCATTTGCCAGGTGTGCCGCTGGAATCCGATGTCGTATGGTAAAGGAAGCCCGCCTTGAGCAAATGCAGCGGCCTTGTTATAGTGAACGGAGAAAATCGGCTCTAACGCCCCGGTGTCGGGATCGCGGTATGCCCAGGCCGGGTGTGTCTGATAATTACGGAGCATGACACCGTGGGCGGCGAGTCGGGCAATCGGTGCGCCCCCACCGATCAGGTAGGCGATCTCATCCGTCATTCCCAGTGGCCCTTTTGTTATAGGCTGCAAGTTTTCGCCGACGACAACGTCTTCCCAATAACGAATGTTAGCACCCCTGGCTTGTTCAGCAAGTATCTGCTCTTCAATCGCTTTTAACTCGTTTTCGTTCCATTGGTGCGGTAGTTTCATTGCTGAATCTCTTCCTTTTTGCCGCGCCTTTAAACGTTCCATTCTTGTAACAAACCAGTTTACCTTAGCCACAAGTTCGTTATTCTGATTGCGGTAAGTATTTTCTTTTTTGTTAACAATTACTTTTTCTGCAAAAGAACTTGGTTTGGGTCCATCAAAACCGTTGAACTGGCATTGCGGTGTTATCTTGTCGTTTCTATAAATCGGTTTGTAAAACTCGGCATCTGTTGAACTATGAAAGCCGCCCAGCCCTTTCCACCCAAAATTAATCCCGGCAAAACACGCAAAAACCCATGAAGGCGGCGCTACGATTGAACCAAACCGTGTCTTTTTAGCATACTCTGCGTCCCGCCAAAGCGGGTTAGGATCACCAATGCCGTCCGCAAATTTTAAGATGGCCATTCTGGTTGCCTCTTCGTTGTTTATCCCCTGATCTATACGTAGGATTATCCCTGTTTTAGCTCTCATCTCAGCGATCAACTCATCGGTGAAGACTCCTTCCGTCATTTTGACTTTTTTTGTTGGTTCGGTTGTCATCTTAGTATTTCTCCTGTGTTATATTTTATCTTTATACTTTTATTTTGTCTGAGATAGTACCTTTTTTCTGTAATGTTTGGAAACCTTAGAAGGCGGCAGGAAATTCTTCTCATTGACACCAAGCTGGCTTTTCGCATTATCCCTTATCAGTTCCAAACAAGATTCCAATTGTTCAATTGTCTCCGGCGTAATGCCGGACATGACTTTTTGCAGGAACGCTCTTTCTGAAGACAAGTGAAGCGCTTCTCTTCCTTTATCGGTCAGTTTTACTGTAACACGTCCCTTTCCGATGATTTTTTTAGTTTTAGTAACAAGTCCCTGTTTTTCCATCCTGATCAGGATATCGGAGATGGCGCTTTTGTGTTCATAAGCATATCTGGAAATTTCTGTTGGTGATGCTTCGTCTCCCAGAGCGTGGAGGATAAACAGGATATAAGCTTGAACGGGAAGTACATTGTGTTTAGAAAGTTCCAAACGCCGTAACTTGGCGATCATATGATATACGATACTTAATAATACCCAGATATCGTATTCCTTTTCCCCGTTTTGGCTAATTTCCATTAATCACTCTCTGAAAATATTAATGGTGAAACCGGCACGCCCGCATCTGTTATTTTCAATCGTAGTACCGCTAAGTCAGCTTCAATTATTGGTACCGGCCGGCAAATTAATTCAAAGCAAATTGGCTTGACATTAAAATTGTATATTGTATAATATATATTAATTTGATGTACGTATACGTACTTGCTACATATTATAAGATGTTTTAACGGGCAATGCAACAAGACGGTTTTTTAATTCCAAGCAGATTTAACAAATAAAAAAAACAAGGAAGTAACATGAGCGAACAGGCTTTTAATCAGGTTGTAGTGCTGGATTGTTCAGAAGGCATCGCCGGAGCTTACTGCACGAAACTTTTAGCTGATTTTGGCGCTACCGTAATTAAAATTGAAAAGCCCGGTACAGGCGATAGCACCAGGAGAATGGGTCCTTTTTTGAATGATGATCCTGACATAGAAAAGAGCGGGACTTTCTTTTATCTCAATACAAATAAAAAGAGTATCACCCTTAACCTGGAAACCGAAGCAGGACGTAACATCTTTATAAAACTTCTCGCAAAAGCCGATGTTATCATCGAAAATTTTGCTCCGGGAACACTGTCCAAACTGGGATTGTCCTATGAATCATTGTCAAAAATAAAACCTCAGATTATTATGACTTCCATTACAGGTTTCGGGCAGACCGGACCTTACCGTGATTTTAAAGCGACGAACCTGGTCACATTTGGTTTATCAGGGGCGCAGTATACTTCAAGACCCGCTACTCATACTAACAGCAGGCCGGTTGTTGAGGGCGGGCAGCAGGCTGAATACACTACAGGTTTACTTAGTTACGTTGCCACAACAGCTGCTCTTACCAGTAGAATAGACACCGGGAAAGGGACATGGATTGACATGTCGGCTATGGAGTGTATGGCCAGTACGCTGGGCGCAAATATCAGCGAATATCCCTATCTTGGACTAAGCCGTAAAACAAATCCCTTTGCCATTCACGGATATCCCATCGGCTACAGCGTTCAGTGTAAAGACGGGTGGATAAGCCTGACTCCCGGATTAGGCGGAGCTCCAAATATACCGTTATTAATTGAACAACCGGAACTGTTAGAAGATCCATTCTTTACGAAGCCGGCTGCGCGTATGGCTGAACCTGAAAAGTTCGATGCACTGTTAACGCCGTGGCTCAAAGAACACAATAAATGGGAAATAACCAAGCAAGCACAAGAGTTAAAACTGGCTTTTACTCCTGTATTATCTCCCGGAGAGCTTATGGAAGATGAGCAACTTAAGGCTAAAAAGTTTTTCGTCGAAACTGAACACCCGGTCATGGGCAAAGTCACATATCCCGGCGCTCCATTTAGTTTAAGTAAAACACCCGCCAGAACCGGAAAAGCGCCGTTATTGGGAGAAGACAACGAAGAAATTTTCAACGGATTGGGATATAGCAAAGCAGACCTTTTAACGTTAAAACAACAGAATATTATTTAGTGCGAGGATACGATGGCATACGAATTACTTAAAGGAATACGCGTTCTTGATTTAACCATGGTTTTCGCCGGGCCGGTGTGTTCCAGAATACTGGCTTCTATGGGAGCGGAAGTCATTAAAATAGAATCCGCCGTAAGACCGGATGTCTTTACCAGAGGTAATGTTTATCCCGAAAATGACCCGGGGGCGGAACCTTGGAACAGAGGCAGCCTTTTCCATTCGTTAAACGCAGGAAAACGGGGAATTACTCTCAACCTGGGTAGTGAAAAAGGACGCGACCTTTTCAAGCAACTGGTGAAAGTCAGTGATGTAGTAGTGGAGAATTATTCACCCAGAGTTATGGAAAACTGGGGTTTGGGTTACAGTGAATTGAAGAAAATCAAACCGGATATTATCATGGCTTCAATGAGTGGCTTAGGCCANNGGAGACTGGACTTCCGGAGCAGCTTCCTCCGCAGCGATCATGACTGCTTTGTTTCACCGGAAAAGCACTGGAGAAGGACAATTCATAGATGTAGCCGGCAGAGAGGCTATGATCGGCAATGTCGGAAATATCATCATGGATTTCACGATGAACCAACGGGTACAGGAAAGAACCGGTAACGACCAACCATATTCTGCTCCGCACGGCTGCTACCGTTGCGCAGGGGACGATAATTGGATCAATATTGCCGTCGAGTCCGATGAACAATGGAAAGGTTTTTGTCAGGTGATTGGTGAGCCTCACTGGTGCAAGCAGGATAAATTCTGTGATTCATTAAACCGCTGGAACAACCGCGCGGAATTAGATAAGCTGGTTGAAGACTGGACGATAAAGCACGATAAATTCGAAATCACGACATCCTTACAAAAAGTGAATGTTCCGGCCGGCGCGGTATTAACTATAAAGGAAGTTAACCTCAACTCTCATCTTATTGACCGCGGCTTTTTTAATGTTATCGATCACGGCGAAGGTGTCGGCACAAGACCGATTCCCGCCCAGATACCCGCGAAATTTACAGGGATCAATAGTTTCGTTCCTGCGCGGGCGCCGAAATTCGGACAGGATAACAAATATGTTTTCGGTGAATTATTAGGCATTTCCAATGATGAACTCGCCGCTCTCGAGACAGAAAAGGTGATCGGCGGAGCGCCGAGTTTTCCTCCCGGCAGACCGACTCGCTTAAATCTTATCGAGGCACAGAATGCCGGCCAGTTGGATAAAAACTATACAAGCGAATTAAGAGCCAAGTATAAAAAAGACATCGGGATAGACGTCAACGCTAAAAAAGTTCAAGGCTGAGAACACGTTATTTCTGGTTTAGCGGTTACAACATTTGGTTTGGGGCACTATAAACAAAAAGAGGTGGAGAAGGAAAATGGCACAAGATTTACAAATCATTAATACTGCGTTCGATCCTCAATCCATTGCTGTCATCGGCGCTTCCAGCGACGACAATGCAGAGAGGAAAAGCTGGGTGGGCAGACTGCTGGAATACGGCTATAAAGGGAAAATCTACCCAATTAACCCGAAGGCTCCGGTGGTTATGGGTATGAAAGCATACCCATCGGTAAAAAGTGTCCCCGAACCGATCGATTATGCAATTCTTTCAATTAGATCATCTTTTGTGCCCGGGGCGTTACGGGATTGTATTGCCAAGGGGATAAAAGTAGCGCATATTTTTGCCGCCGGTTTCGCTGAGACCGGAATGGAAGAAGGCAAAAAGCTACAGCAGGAAGTAATAAATATAATCAATGAAGGAAAGATACGGATTATCGGACCCAATTGCATGGGTATTTATAACCCGAAGACCGGCCTGACATTTAATGTCCGTTTTTCCCGTGAGGTTGGCAACGTCGGGATTGTTTCCCAGACCGGAGCAGGGATGATGGAATTGATCCCTCATGCTAACGCGCGCGGTATCAGATTCAGTAAAGTCGTAAGTTACGGCAACGCTCTCGACCTGAATGCTTCGGATTTTTTGGAATACCTTGCCGCCGATGACGAGACCAAGTATATTTTCTGCTATGTCGAGGGTGTTAATGACGGATACCGCTTTTTTACCGCGGTAAGAGATTGCAACCGGACCAAGCCGGTGATCGTACTTAAAGGCGGATTAACGGAAGGCGGCAGCGGCGCAGTGTCCTCCCACACAGCTTCCCTGGCCGGATCGGAATTGGTCTGGAAAGCTTTCTTTAATCAAACGGGCGCGATCCAGGTGGATACACTGGGTGAAGCGGTTGAGCAGATTGTGGCTGCCGAGAAACTCCCCGAGATTAAAGGTCGTCGTATCGGCATCGTCGCACGCGGCGGAGGAGTCGGGGTTGTGGCGACAGATACCTGCGAACGGGCGGGACTAAAAGTACCCGCTTTAAGCAAGGAAACCCGTCTTGAACTTGCCAAGATAACACCGGCCGACGCTGGTTCCAGCATCAGGAATCCGGTAGAGATCGGATTGGGTAGATTTGGCGTTTCCGAGCATTACGCTACCGGCCTGAGATTGGTGGCAGACGACCCCAATATTGATGTTGTAATGGCAGTGCTTAACCCGCACGTCTATACACAGGAAGGTGTCGGCGAGAAAGAGATCGACCAGTCAGCTCAGGTACTTATCGACACGGCCAAGACGCTTTCCAAGCCTTTGGTTGCTGTCATTACTCTTGGTGATGCCATTGATGTTATCGGCATGGAAATGAATGCTCAGGAGAAAATGCTCAACGCCGGAGTGCCAACTTTTTCTACTGTTGAAGCAGCCATTCTGGCCATTAGTAAAATGGCAAAATATTGGGAATTCAGACGTTCGTTGTAAACCTGTTTTTAGC
>PMBW01000064.1:0-13189 GCA_003153075.1 Dehalococcoidia bacterium
ATTATGCGCATGCCGTACATTTTCGCGTATTCCATGATCTTTGTTTCGCGGTCTTGACCCTTTTCTCCTGCTTCTTTGAATCCGGATGAGATGATCAGCACGGCTTTGATGCCCATTTTGCCGCAATCTTCGACGATTCCGACAACCGAATCCGCGCCGGTGGCGATGATGGCCAGTTCCGGGACTTCCGGCAGGGCAGAGAGTTTAGGATAACATTTAGTATCCATCAACTGTTCGTGTTTAGGGTGAACGATATATACTTTACGCCCATCTTGCGAGGAGAGCAGGTTTTTCAGAGTGACTTGACCCACTGTCCCGGGCCGGTCTGTAGCTCCGAACAAAACAACACTTTTGGGATCAAAAAAAAGATTAATTGTATCCATCTACCATCCTTAGCTTGGTACCGGGTTTATATATTTAGCCACACGGAACCCACTATTATATAATAAGACTCACCTCCCGAAATGACAACCCCCCCTTTCCGGTTGCGTGTGATTGTGCCTGCATGATATGCTTGCTTAACTGAGTTGGAAGGATTTTGTAATTAAATAATAGAGCGGGTGCAGCAAATGTCTCAAATTTGGAAATTCCCGGCTGATTATTATCAGAATTCGCTGGATATGCTGGAAATTGCGCTTGATAACGTTCCGGCGTACCGGTCGTGGCGGCAGTATGACCCCGGCGCGGGTTTTCCGGTAGATGCGCGCTATCAACCTATGCCTGCTTTAACAAAAAAAGATATCCGGGAGTATTTCCCTAACGGATTTGTTTCGCCCGGCAAGAATGTCCAGAGCGGGTTGGACAGCGGCGAAATCTCGTTTGTGAATACCAGCGGCACAACAGATGATAAAGTTACCAATATCTGGAACCAAAAGTGGTGGGATGCCTCCGAAAGAGCTTCGTGGAAGTTGAATGCGCACGCCGCTAGACTCGCCACCGGTGACCATCCGGAAGCGATCCTGGTCAATCCATTGAACGTCGGTATTGCNNGCCCGTTTTTTATACCTGAGCGAAAGGACGAGTTATTCCGCGTGGACTACGCAGCATATGGACCGGATGATCCGGGAGCTGGCGATTTTTCAGCCGGTGATCCTCGAAGCCAATCCATCTTTACTTGCAAAACTATGCCGCTACGCGGCCGAAAGCAAGCAAAAGGTGTTCCAGCCCGGCTTGATCGTACTGACTTACGAAAACCCAACCAATTTTCATTACCGGCAGATCCGCAGGGTGTTTAATTGCCCGACCGCCAGTTCTTACGGCACCACGGAGACCGGCTATGTCTTCATGCAATGCGAAAATGGCAAGTTTCATCAAAATACGGAGTTTTGCCGCGTAGACTTCGAGCCGTTTAAAAAGGAGCACGGCGGCCCTGCGTTGGGAAGGATACTGGTTACGCCTTTTCACAACGAGTGGTACCACCTGGTGCGCTTCGATGTGGGCGATCTCGTGCGGCTGGAAGAAACGGGAAAGTGTAGCTGCGGTAGAGACACCGGGTTGATTGTTAGCGCCATCGAAGGGCGGTTTGCCAATGTGACTTTAACCTGTGGAGGCAGACTGGTATCCTCCCGCGAATTGGATAATAATTTGAGTATATTGGACGGTATCGATGAATATAAACTGGAACAGACCGCGCGGGATAGTTATGAGTTGCACATCGCCGGCCATCAACAGGATAAGCAGCAATTGAGTGAATCGGCAGCGCAGATTCTAAAAGGGCTCTACGGCAGAGAAGCAAAGATCAAGGTGCTGCAGGAAGAGATGATTGCGCCGGAAGCCTCCGGCAAATACCGGATCTCTAAAGCGCTGTTCCCTTTGAAGATAGAGGATTACCTGGAGCAGAAATAATAGAATGGTATCACAAAGATAATTGAGGTGGCGTAAAAATGAGCGGTTTAAGACCTGTTTTTCTGTTAGCGGGAGGAAGGCCCCGTAATGCCCAGACCTTCAATCCCTTGTTCCAGTCGGTTTTTGAAGAAAGCGGGAAAGAACATCCTGCCATTGCTTATGTCGGCGCGGCCAGTGACGAAAATAAGGCCTTCTACTTAATGATGGCCGCGATGTTGAAAGGAACAGGGGCCGGTAAAATCAGACACGCGGTGTTAGCTTCTGCCAAAGCGGACATCAAGAAAGCTAAAGAAATCCTGGAATCAGCGGATATTGTATATATCAGCGGCGGCGATGTGGAACACGGAATGCAGGTGGTGCAGGAGAAAAGCGTTGCTGATTATCTGGTTGGGCTATATAAACAGGGCAAGCCGTTTTTCGGGGTCTCTGCCGGGAGCATCATGCTGGCGAAAGAATGGATCCGCTGGCGTGACCCCAATGACGACACTACCGCGGAGATATTTCCCTGTTTGGGTATAGCGCCGGTGATTTGTGATACCCACGGCGAAGCAGACGGCTGGGAAGAACTCCAGGCATTACTGGCGCTGGAAAAAGATGGCACAACCGGCTACGGTATTGTTTCCGGCACAGCGATCAAGGTTTTCCCCGACGGTAAGATCGAAGCCCTGGGCGGCGCGATCCACCGGTATACGAAACGTAACGGGAAAGTGGAAAGAATCGAGGATATCGTGCCGGTAGTTTAAATTGGAAATCCGGTTACCGGGACGCCAAACAAAAACAAAATGAAAAACTCCAACATAAACAGGATTTTTAGCGACCTTCTTTCGCCCGCGGACTTACAAAGAAACTGGTGTTACTGGTTAGTCCTCTCGCCGCCTGGGGGAGAGAGTTAGAGAGAGGGGGCGGGCGTATGAATAAAGTCCAGCAGTTTTATCAAACGTACGACGAGGATTTAAGGCTGATAAAAGACGACTTCCACCGCGTCGAGTTTATTACCACACTCCATTATTTAGACGAGTATATAAAACCTGAATCTAAGATTGTCGATATTGGCGCCGGTACGGGCAGATATGCCTTTTACTTCGCTGAAAAGCACTGCAGCGTGACTACTCTGGATATTACCCCGAAAAATGTTAGCTTAATGAAGGAAAAAGCCAAACGGCAATCATTAAATGTGGATATTTTTCAGGGTGACGCTCAGGATTTATCCCGGTTTAGTGATGCTCAATTCGATGCTGTAATGTGCATGGGGCCGCTCTATCATCTAAAAACGGAGAAGGGTAGGAAAAAGGCGTTAAGCGAATGCCTGAGGATATTAAAACCCGGCGGTATTATTGCCGCTGCCTATGTGAACAGACACGCTTCGCACCTTATCGAGATACTCAATGGCGCCCGACCCCGGGACTCGAAATTCCTGGGAAAGATCATCGGTAAGGGAATTCAGACAGGTGATAAAACAGGTTCTTTCTATTTTTCATCTCCCGCGGAGATCGGGCAAATGATGGCGGATTCAGGTGTACACAAAGAGAAAAATATCGGCACCGACGGAGTGACGTATTTATTGATGGGGAAAGGTAGCAATAAATTGGATGAAAGGGAATTCAATTATTGGCTTGATTATCATCTGAAAACTTGTGATAGTGAGTCATTATTGGGTTATAGTTTGCACGGTTTGTACATCGGGCGGAAGGGTACCTGGAAAAAAGAGACAGCAATTATGTCTAAGTAGTCTCGTTCTGTTTGTATAACGATAATAGTCTTATCATCTCTTTCCTTTTAGCTGTCGCGGCAATGTCAATTATAATATTATCGCCATCAATGCTAAGAAGATCTCCTTCTTTGGCATCCACGGGCAAGTCCCGGCGATTAATGTTGAGCATCGTCCGGTCTTCTTTCTGACAGACCGCGAAGTCGCCCTCTATCCTGTCAATCAATAATTTCATATTACATCCAGACGCAGTTACACAGTTTACTTTAATAATAGTGAAACTATTATACTGAAAGGTGCCGCTTTTCGAGAGCGGCACCTTTCAGCCTCTCGGTCACCTCTCCGCGATTATTACAGGCTCACATTTAATGTATTGTAAAGTTGACTCATTTATTTAAAGTGCTCGTTCTAACGAGATTCTAACGAATTGTTTTTTGAAGCGACTATTTCATTATACTTTGTGCTGAAAGCATCGTCAAAGCGTTGCGCGGCGCTTTCCTGCATACCCGGCAGAATATGGCTATATACATCGCCGGTTACAGATACACTTGAATGTCCTAACCGTTCACTAACTACCTTTAGCGGAACGTTTTGTTGCAACATCAGGGAAGCGTGGGTGTGTCTGGCATCATGGAATCTGATAATTTTAACACCGGCCTTTTTGGCCGTGTATTCCCATGCTCTCGATACTGTGTTAGGCCGCAGCGGGATACCGTCATAGGTATGCGTGAATATCAGGTCTGAATCATCCACTTCTTGACCTATCAGGGAACGTTTATGTTCGGTAGCTTCTCGTAATTGTGTCAATAACAGAACAGCGCTTTGAGGTAGTGCTATAGTGCGTCTACTTTTTTCTGTCTTTGGTTGACTAAAAATGTATTCACCGTTTACGCATTGGACTGATCGGCTGATAGACAATTGCCCAGTTTTCAGATTAGCGTCCTGCCAACGCAGCGCAAGCAACTCACCACGCCGGGCGCCGCTGAATAGCGCCAGATAGAAGATGCAATGAAAGGGTGTTGACCTGGAGGCCTCTAAGAATTGGATAATCTCAGATTCATTCCATATCTGCATTTCAGTGTGTTGCGCTTTCGGAATGTCCACACTGTCAGCCGGATTGACTGTGATTTTATGCCATTTCAGGGCTGTTTGTAATGCCCGGTGAAGCACGACATGAATATAACGCACCGATCGAGGCGCAAGTCCAGATTCTAACTTGTCAGAGTACATCTTTTGGATATTCTGAGGCGACAACTGAGCAAGGGGAATCTTACCAATCGAGGGGATAATATGACCCTTCACTATCCCGGAATAGCGGTCAGCGCTTCGAGCTGTGATGTTCGATTTATACCCATCGATCCATGACTGCATGAAGGTTGCGACAGTCTCTTTAGTAGGTTGCTGATATCCTTTATCAACTTCACGAAGCATTGCAGTTTTTAGCGTATCGGCTTTCCGGCTGCCGTCCGTTGTCTTCCAGCGGTGTTTCCATTTTCCGGTAGCATTATCCTTGAAAGCGACAACCACATCATAAGAAGTTGACCCGTCTTTATTAATGCGTTCGATGATTTTACCTTTAGCCATTGGATTCGCCGTCCTTTTTAACATCGGTTAATATTTCATGTATTTTAGAATTAACAACTTGATCGTCAGTAACATCTGGATTTTCTTTTACCCAATTTCTTAACACTGAAAGGAAGTGGATTCTTTTTATGTGGGGGATTTTGAGTAAAGCATCAAAAAATGTAGGAATATCAGCAAGTATGGATGTCAATATACCAGAATAGAGTCTAATTGAATCTTGCGTCATATCAGGTTCACCTAGGGAATGCGCTAATATTCGCATTTCCTGAAATCTAATCTGGTCAATAAGCGAAGGAAGCAGATATTGCTCATTGAAATCTTCCAGATTTTCTTTGTTAATATCATCACGGTTTGTAATTTCACCTATTGCGTCAAATAGTTTAACATCGTTATATTTGTAAATTGCTTCAAAATCGAGGTTAGCTAAATTATTATCGAGATCACTATAATCAGGATTTTTTATTCCAGCCATGGTATCAATTTTCTCTCTGTAAGCATACAATTCGGCCCATGTTGCTAGCACACTCGAAATAAACACATCCTTTAATTGCGGCGATAGGCCGAAATCCGTTAAATCCTGCGAAAACACACCACGGAAACCTGAAAGGAAACTAAACCATTTGGCCTCACGAACTGTAAGAGGTTTTGAGTAATACGATTTTCTATAGACCTGAAGAGCAATCAGCCATCGCACAGATTCAGGGTTTATGTTTTCGTTATTTAATTCAGCCGAACTCCATGCTCTCTCAATTCCCATTTTCTCTACGTTTAGATTCATTTTATTGATGTAGTCATTAAGAGCCGTGCGCCCGGGTCCTTTGCCTTTCAGTTCGCGCGGCGCGAAATCATCAAACTTTTGTTCGTATTCGCGGACACTCCAATTAGAATGCCTATCTTTCATTTTTGCAATTATCTGAGCAATTTCATTCGTTATTACCGGCGGTCTACCAGGTTTATTCATCTTTCCCTCTTTCCGGACAATTAACGGGCAAGGTATTTTTAGATGTATTGTTGTCCGTTAATTGTCCGTTATTTAACGTTTATTAAATTATAGAATGTCCGTATATTTACATACCATTATACCAAGTATTACGATAATGTCAAGCAAATATTAACAAGAGGTGATAAACATGGCAGTAGAAAAAATGGCTTATTCGATCCAAGAGACTTCCGAGGCTATCGGGTTACATCCAAATACCATTTACAATCTCGTAAAAAGTGGGAAACTCCCGTCTATTACATTAGGACGGAAGATACTCATTAGTAAATTGGAGCTGTCAAAGTGGTTAGCCGGGCAATCCACCCCACCGGCGGGAACCGGGACGGCGAACTGAGGAACTTTGAGGGGAGGGGACTACTAATGACTACTATATTCAATCCTAAAACTGACATTAACGAAATCAGACGCTCAACTTCACTATTATATCAACCTGGGGATGTAGTTGAATTGCGGGCGCTGGATCTCAATGGAAATCCGCACGCTGGATATTTCAACGACTTCACTAAGTTGGCAAATGAAGCGGCCAGATTAAGTGGCACCATGATGGGCGTGTACCTAGTTCTCAACCCGATAAAAAAGGAATTACTGGCCAGAGCGGTTAATCGAATCGTTGACAAACCAAAAAATCTTACCACTGACGCAGACATTATTTCACGCCGTTGGTTTCCCATTGATGTAGACGCCGAGCGCGCGACTGGTATTAGCAGCACAAATGAGGAACATGAAGCGGCGATTTTCATAGCCAAAAATATCAAAGCATATCTCGTTAGTGTTGGCTTTTCTGCAAGTTCTATTGTTATCGGTGACAGCGGCAACGGCGCTCACGTCCTGGTACGTATCGACATCCCGAATGATACAAGCAGTAAGTCATTGATTGAAGCCAGCATTGATGCGCTTAAATCCAAATTCGACAGCGACAAAGTAACGATAGATAAATCGGTATTCAATGCCGCACGTATCTGGAAATGTTACGGGACAATCTGTAAAAAGGGTGATTCTACAGATGATAGGCCACACCGAACGGCTAACCTACTAGAAGTACCTACCGAGGTTGTTATAGCGCCTATTGCAGCATTGAAAGCACTGGCAGCGACGGCACCACAACCGGAAACACTGGCAGCGAAAACAACTTACTGCACTAACGGTCAAGAATTCGACCTTGAAACGTGGATGAGCACTCACGATATTGAAGTGACTAAAAAGAAATCATATAACGGCGGGACAAAATACATTCTGCGATCATGTCCATTTGATTCGAACCATAACGGCACGAGCGCTGCATTATTCAAGATGGCCAATGGCGCGATTGTTTACAAATGCCAGCATAACGGATGTGTTGATAACGACTGGCGTAAACTGCGTGAAATGAAGGAACCGGAATACGCCAATAGGAACCAGGAACACAGATACAAGCAGGCCGAACACGGAACAGAACATCGCCACCTTACTGATATGGGCAATGCTGAACGGCTAAAGGACAAATACGGTGATAAGATTCGGTACAATTACGAACGTAAATTATGGTTGATCTGGACGGGTAAATATTGGAAATGGGACGACGGCAGCGAGATTATGCGGCTGGCACAAAAGACAGCACGTTCTATTTATGGTGAGATTGCCGCCGAGGACGACGAGGACGCGGTTAAAGCAAAGGCCAAATGGGCAGCCGTGAGCGAAGGAAATCAGCGATTATGCGCCATGATAGCGCAAGCCGAACCAATGTTGAGTATTACACTTGACGATCTTGACCGTGACGAATGGCTTTTGAACTGCAAAAACGGGACCATCAACTTAAAGACTGGTAAACTTCAGCTTCATAATCCGGCTGATTTGATAACGCGAGTAATTGACACGGAATTTGACCCGAATGCTGCCAGTGACGAATGGGTGAAATTTCTTAATCGCATCTTCGACAACAAAGCGGATTTAATCGCCTTTATTCAGCGTGCATTGGGTTACAGCATAACCGGCAACCAGGGCGAGCAAGCTATCTTCTTTTGTAACGGTAGCGGCTGGAATGGAAAAAGTACGCTACTGGGTGTCATTCGTAAAATCCTCATGGAATATTCCGCAGAAGTTGAACCATCGGCCTTTATGGTAGACAAGAATCGCGGGACGGGTCCGAACGAAGCGATTGCCAGCCTTTACAAAGTCAATTTTTGTAGTAGTACCGAAATCGAGGACGGTCAAAAACTATCTACATCACTACTAAAGCGGATGACTGGCGGCGAATCTCTAAGGTGTGAGCGTAAATTTGAACACGGCTTCAACTTCAGGCCGCAATACAAATTGTGGCTATGCGGTAATCACGAGCCGGAAATCAGCGATACTACGAACTCGATCTGGAATCGACTTAAAAAGATACCGTTCATAGTCAGGATCAATGCGGAAGAGCGCGTCAAAGATTATGACACTAAACTCGTAGCCGAACACGGCCCGGCCATATTGGCATGGCTTGTTAAAGGTTGTCTTGAATGGCAGTGTGTGGGGCTTGGCGAATCACCGGAAGTGCAAGCGGCCACACAGGCGTATCGCGACAACCAGGACCCGCTTCACGACTTTTTAAAAGACAATTTCCTTATTACGGCATCCGAGACTGAAGAAGTCGCTAAAACCTACACAACTTTTAGTGAATGGTCAACAGCTAACGGTGATAAATACTTTTTGGGTAAAAGAAAATTTAATGAGCGAATGAGCGAAAAGGGGTTTGTCAAAGTTCCAGGTGCAGGAAACAAGTTAGTATGGCGCGGTTTAAGACTTTACACCAACGAAGAAAAAGTTAATTTAGTTAATTTAGTTAGTGAAAAATCGGGGAGTTCTCTTCACGAGGATATACAGCTAAAACTTACGGGAAAAGAGGTAACTAAAATAACTAAACTAACTACCCCTGAAGCTAAACAACCAAAAACCTTGGCAACGTTGGATGAAAAATGCCCCGTTTGCGGGTCTGATGAACTGGGTTTATTGCCGGATGGCAGTGGTTATTATTGCACTGTCTGTTATCCAGTAGAGGACAATGCCGATGATTAAGTTCGTGCGCTGTCCGGGTAGTTGTGGCCTCCCCCACGCTCAAAGCCTGATGGGATTAGTCACCTTTCAGGCTCTACCCGGCAGCTCTCGATATATTAAAAAGTAAGGAAGGTAACAAAATGACAACTTTAGAGAATACCAAACAATTACAACTGATTGATACCGGTCGCGCCGCGCCCACGGATGCGCCGGTTAATTCCCTGCCAGTAACCGGGGGCAGTACTCCTCTGGGCACGGCCAATGGTAGCCGAAAACTTCCGGAAGGTTGGGTCAACACTGAAAAATATGGCGAGCTTTATATTTCCCCCGGCGGGGTTGCCTGGGTTGTTCAACGGATCGGTGACGAACTGGCAAGTGTCGCGGTAAAAATCACAAAGGAAGATATTATCGAAAAGTCATCAGCGGAAAGGACTAAAAGTGCCAGATATTTAAAGGAATGGCGTAAGTCTAAGGGTGTTCTTTCAAAGCGGTCAAATTTAACGGCAGGTAAAGCCGCCATAGCTACTGAGGGGGTATTAGTTAAATGAAATGTGCTATCTATCTTCGCTGTTCAACCAATGAACAGGACACTGAGAACCAATTATCACCATTATGGACGTTGGCAGCGGCGCGGGGTTGGGAAGTCGGCGCTATTTATCGGGAAAACGAATCGGCATGGAAAGCGAACCATCAGCCGGAACTGGCAAGACTATTGATTGATGCTGCCGGGCGGGAATTCGACATTATTTTAGTTTTCGCACTCGATAGACTTACCAGGCAAGGTCCGGCGTCAATCCTCAATCTTGTCAATACTTTCGCCGTTTATGGCTGCAAGGTCATTTCTTTTAATGAAAGCTGGACGGAAGCGCCGGGGATTGCCGGTGAAATTATGCTCGCGATCGCTGGGTGGACTGCAAAAATGGAATCCGACAGGAAATCCCAGAATACCAAGGCAGGGTTAGCTAAGGCACAGGCCAACGGCGGTGGAAAACGCGGACCGGACAAGCAACCAGGCAAACGAAAACGGCGCTGGCTAAAACGTCCGACTTTTGTCACGCCTAGTGTTTTCGTTTCGCCAAGCGTAGCGACAAAACGGCAATAAGGTTCGATTTAAGAGGAGGTGATTTGAATAGTGAATGAAATAAAAGTAGACGCTTATGACGGTCTACTGACATAAGCGTCTCCGAAGGGGGATTTGATGGCAGTCTACTCTTTGGCAGTCTACGCTTTAATCCCCCTACTATTTAACTTAATGACAAAAATTATAAGCGATGAATCATAAAAAAGTCATTAAATCCCAATCAGTTTTACGACATTTGTATATCAAATAATAAAATGGAGGTATTTTGAATGGAAAAGAAGACGGTAAAGTTCCAACAGGCCAAGGCCATACCCACTAAATTCAAGCCAGCGGCAAAAGTAACGGGAGTGGCAGCCGGTCAGTGGGTGAAGGACCCGACCACTGGACATTGGCGCTTCATCCGGCAGAACTGTTCTTCCAGGCCACCAGCGAAGAAGATGAAACCCATTGATTTAGACGCCAACGCCGATGAAAGCTGCTACGAGTTTGCCGATGAAAACAGCTTCGATGAGGGAGATTGATAGCCGGTGCGCGACATGAATACAGAGGTTCTTTCCTTCAGGACTTACAAGAATCTAAAGAGCTGGCTAGTCCGAGCCGGGGGAGGCTTCGATGGCGGTTTACCACAGTTACTGAAGCTTATCCTTATAAAGCGGGCTTATGAAGAGGCGTTTCCAAGTGGACCGGGGACGATATTAGCGCGTATCGGGAATAATCGACGGCCAGGCGTTGTTGGTGGCACCCGGGTTTATGCGGTCCGGTTACCGGTATCGACAACCAATATTATCCGTGGCTGCGCATTAGCCAAGCACCAGGGCGTTAGTGAATGGTGTTCCGTGGCTCTAACGACATGGTGCGAGACCTTCGCGCAGTGTTCAAAAGGAGGGACGAAAACTCTGGATAGGAATTGGATTACTGAATACGGACGGAAGTATATAAATAAAGTTGACCGATTGGCCGAAATTTACACACGAAAAACAGGTAGAGAGGTCTCCGAGGACGTGTAAGTACAACAGGTTGGACAAGGTGTACTTAATTTTGTCTTGCTTATACCATTTTGGCGATAAAAACTCAGACACGAATTAGCCACAAAAGCAGCGGCAAAATGTCAAAAAGTACGAGCACCATAGTGTTGGCGGGTGTTTACACCATATTTAGGGTATTTTTACTTAAGGTGAAAGGGCAATGTTTACGCACAAAACGGCCAGGGAATTTTAAAACACAATCGATAGTCAATATATATTGTATTTTTCGAGCCACAGCAAAGCTTGTGTAACTATATTAATAAACTATATGTCGGGCGAGGCATTTTTCAGGCAGGGTGCCATTTTTTAAGGAGTAGAATATGGGATTGGCAACATTCAGAGGCAAACATAACGCCAATAAGTCTAAAACTTACTGGTTACTAACCCAGGAATATGAAAGTGGCCGTTGGCTCCGACCTTCAGAGATACATGACATTCTGGGCGTTCCCCTTCGGTCTTTATTAACATCTCTACCGAGGTGGTGTCGTTGGCATCGATTATCATGCCGGAAGCGAAACGGTTATTTGGAATACAGAATAACACAGAGGGGCATACAGTGGTTTCGCGAGTGGACTTGGATTATGCCATTGTCACGATATATAGCCGAGATTCGAGAGTGGCAAGAGAAACACAAATCATCTTCGTGAAATAGTAATGAATAAATTTGCTCATGATGCCCGACTCAAGTGCGGGGCCAGAAGGAGATTTTGCAAAAGGTACGTCAAATTTTAACTGAAAAGAGGCGCAGATATTTGTTGAATGTTGAGGTTTGCCAAACAGGTGGTTTGCTAATGGAACAAGCGCCCTTTTTTCGTAAAGTTCTGGTGGCCCGCACACTAGCTAAAAGCCAAACCATGAACAAATCTGGGTGAAAAATGTAAAAACAGCCGCTCAAACTTGTTTATGACGCCTTGAGGCAAGGCCGTATAGTGAAAGCGGCAGCTAAAAAGCTAAATTGTATTCGGGCATAGTTTACAAGACCCTAAAAAAACAGGTTTTATGGTGAATGGAGTGAAAAAATGAAACCGGTTATTTACGCCCGGGTTTCATACGGAACCCAGGAAACGGAAAACCAGATACTTCAGCTAACAGCCTGGGCGCAGTCCAGAGGTTGGGGTATTCCAGTTTTACAAAGAAACCGATCCGCTTGGAAAACTGGTAACCAGAAGGTCCTCGCTGAACTCTTGGAAGATTGTAGAAAACAAAAATTCGATTCAATCATGGTATGGGCACTGGATCGGTTATCTCGAGAAGGTTCATTGGTAATCCTTTCACTAATCAGCCGACTTAAACAGTATGGGGTTAAGGTCATTTCTTATCAGGAAAGTTGGACAGAAGCGCCGGGAGAACTGGCCGACCTGCTCTTTGCTATTACCGGCTGGGTAGCCCGGATGGAAAGTCAACGACGAAGTGAACGGACTAAGGCAGGATTGGAGAGAGTAAAGGCTTCAGGGAAAGTACTGGGTCGACCCGTAGGTGCAAAGGATAAAAAGCGGCGGAGAACACGGCGGTTTAGTTAGCAGTTGTAATGTAAACTACTAAATTGATATGCTGTTCACCTACCCTCAAAAAAGGACGGCCTCATTTCACGCCTGAGTGCTGATCGTGGCACCACAGATGAATAATGGAACCTTAGTATCTCCAGTTAATAAATTGCTTGAGAGTTTGATAAAGTAACCAAACAAGCTATTGGGTAACAATAACTTTTTTTGTTATTCAAGAATCTGATTTAGGTCACCCAGCTTCACATCGTTTTGCTACTGCTGACTACAAGCGCCTACTCTCCGTTCAATTATCCTTATTTTTGTATAGTTCATTTCTCATAATAAACCTTTCCCAATCTCAATTATCGCACATAAATACATTTGAATATGCCTATTGACATTCAATTGAAAGTTCTATAGAATAAAGGCGTTTTATTATCTATTCATAAATAG
>PMBW01000064.1:13301-13692 GCA_003153075.1 Dehalococcoidia bacterium
ATAGCGCCCCGGGATTAGATGCTTATACCACCTGTAACGTTACCAACAAATCCACCAATCAATATGAGCTGGACTATCCGGGGTCGGGCAGCAAGATCGAAATTGGTGACGTTGCCAAAGGAAGTAGCTTTAAGCCGGATCTGACATTTAGCACATGGAATCGAGAGGCGGAGTTTAAGCTGATATCTCCTGCAGACACCGTGCAAAAATCACAATTAAGTGCTTCTTTTGCGGGAGATACAATTTCTGCTGCAAATGGAGAATGGAAATTTGATTATACGCCTACGAAGCCCAAGAGCGGTTTTAATGAAAAAGGCGGAGTTGATATGTTGATTACCGCCAAAGTCAAGCCTGCCTCCAACAAAATATATTTTACATTTAATTCGGGTAC
>PMBW01000347.1 GCA_003153075.1 Dehalococcoidia bacterium
TCGTCCACCATCACGTGAATATATCTATCCTGATAACGGGCCAGCACTTCCGGGTGTTTGCGGAAAAGCAGCACCGTCTTCATCAGCAGGTCGTCAAAATCTAGCGCCTTGCTTTGATTGAGCATCTGTTCGTAACGCTCGTAGACGCGCGCCACCACTTCCTCGAAATAGCTGCGCGTGCGCTTGGCGTAATCGGCGGCGGAAATCGTTTTGCTCTTGGAATTGGAGATCGCCGAGGCGATCGCCTGCGGCGCGTGCTGCTTGGGGTCGAGGTTCAGTTCCTGCAAGCACTTTTTGATCACCGCCATCTGGTCGTCGCCGTCGTAAATCACAAATTCCGGCCCGATGCCGATCACTTTACCGTCGATTCTCAGAATTTTGGCGCAAATGGCGTGGAAAGTGCCCACCGTCAACTCTTTGACGGAACCCGGCACCAGTTTTTCCAGGCGCTCCCCCATCTCTTTGGCGGCTTTATTGGTGAAAGTCACGGCTAAAATACGCCGCGGGCTGATGCCCACTACCCTCACTAGGTAGGCAATGCGCTGGGTGATCACGCGGGTCTTGCCGCTGCCGGGTCCGGCCAGTATCAGCACGGGGCCCTTGATCGCCTCCACGGCCTGTTTCTGTGCGGGATTCAGTTCTGCGAGCATGTCCATAAGTAAATCAATTATACCATTAATAAACGGGCGGTCAGCTGTCAGTAATCAGCCCACATCGTCATTGTCGTTAGATCCGCCTCCGGAGGACGACGAAGCAATCTCAGGGAGGCGGGGTTCTCTCCCTTTCGAAAAAGGCCATCGGACACGGCACCCACTGCCAGCTAGGCGCGGCAATCTGACACCGCAATGTCATACTGAGCTTGTCGTAAGATCTAACGGCAGTCATCCCTATTTCGCGAAAGGCCGTTAGGTCCCTGACTTACGAATGGGACTGATCAAAGGGGATTTTTCCTGATAACTTATATACACTCCGGCAAACCGTAACTCCACTCCTTGACTTCGCCTCAAAAAACCTGCTATCATATGCGTATATGCGCATATCGTCTTATCAAGCAGGTCGTGGTTTATGCCTGATTATGTGAAACCATTCAGAGCCCTTTCCGACGAGACCCGGCTCCGTATCCTTAATGCCGTCATGCAGAAGGATTGCTGCGTATGCGAAATAATGCAGGCGCTGGAGATCTCACAAACCCGGGCTTCCCGCAATCTGGGCATCCTGGCAGAGGCCGGTTTTCTGAAATCCCGCCGTGAAGGTGTCTGGGTGCTCTATACGTTATGCAGCAACAGTGAAAACAGATATGCCGTCTATTTGAACGCGATCGTGAAAGAAGTTGCAGGCGAAAGTCCCATCTTCAACGCAGACATAGAACGGTTGAAAAAAGCCAAACGTATCGGGCACGGCTGTGAAGTAAAATAAAACCCGCCGTTAAGTACAACCCATGCATAAATACGGAGAACACATGGTCGAACAATCACCGGACAAGCCGGTTTTAGAAAACTACGAGATCTCTATCTTCCCGGGACCCGGCGACGGTTGAGAATGACAGGGCGGAGGGATGACACGTGCTGTCATCAAGCTGTCGAACGATATCGGCCGGGCAATGCCTCGCCTCAGCCTTCAGATCGAAGGCTGTGCCTATAATCCTGAGGCAGGTCTGATGGCCTTCCCTTTTCATAACATGGCCGTGACCGTGGAGCCGCGCAGGATCAACATCTACAACATTCAGGATGAAACGGTGGTAAAAACATTCATCGACTGGTTTAAGAGTATCGTAAACAATCGTCCTATAAAGTAGTACGGCGGTCAACGCAGAAAAAGTAAACCCGATTGGAGAGGAACATGCCGGCAGGGAAATCGCAGGATAATCCGGACAATACGCAGCAGATCAGGAAACTGACACTGCCCGACGGTTCCCGCGTGGGCCTCCGCGGTCTGGATGCCGTGCTACGCGAAGTCGCCGGTCTCAAGTTGACCGATACCGCCGCGATCAAGTCGGCGCTGTTGCAAAAAATCAAAGCAATCAATTATGTCGCCGAAGCAGCCGAAGGTGAATATCAGACTGCGTTGTTCACGGAATACCGGCACAAGTTCGGCTCCGGCGCGGGTAATGAAGACGTCACCATCGTAACGGTCAAACTGCCCGGCGGCTGACTGGTTCCCTGAGGATAAATTGACGACTGGTTCAGCCGTCGTAAAGTCATCAATTGAGGCAACGGGAGGTGGGGAAATGAGTAAAGTCGTGGTATTTGTTTGCGTCCATAATTCCGGCCGCAGCCAGATGGCCGAGGCATTCTTTAACCAAATGGCGGCAGGGAAAGCCCTGGCTTTATCCGCCGGGACTCAACCCGGCGGTAGTGTGAATCCCGTCGTGGTGGAAGCCATGCGTGAAGTGGGCATCGATATCAGTAACAACAAACCCAAAATGCTGACGATGGAAATGGTGGAGCACGCCGACAAAATGATTACCATGGGTTGCGGCGCCGACGCCGGCGGTTTATGTCCGGCCGGCTTTATTGAAACCGATGATTGGGCGCTGGCTGACCCCCGGGGAAAATCGCTGGAACAGGTCAGGATTATCCGCGAGGAGATCAGGAAACGGGTGTCGAACCTTTTGCTGGACATGACATCTGAACAAAACACAATCTCAGATCAACTAGCGCCGTAGTGCCGTTAATTTTTTTGGAATAACAGGAGTAACTAATGACTAACCAGCCGCCCGCAACCTGCGCTCCCCGACTCTCATTTGTCGACCGGTTCCTGACACTTTGGATATTCCTGGCGATGGGCCTCGGCATCGGCCTGGGCTATTTTGTGCCGCAGGTCGGGGATACTGTCAACAAGCTCTCCGTCGGCACTACTTCCATCCCGATCGCCGTCGGTTTGATCCTGATGATGTATCCGCCGCTGGCTAAGGTCAAATACGAAGAACTACCCAAATTCTTCCGCAACTGGAAGGTATTGACGTTGTCACTGGTGCAGAACTGGGTGATAGGCCCGATTCTGATGTTCCTGCTGGCGGTTGCCTTCCTCGGTTTTCTCTGGCCGCACCCGGAGTACATGGTCGGGCTGATCATGATCGGACTGGCGCGCTGCATCGCAATGGTCATCGTCTGGTGCGAACTGGCCAAAGGCGACAACGAGTATTCCGCGGGTCTGGTCGCTTTCAATGCTATTTTTCAAATGGTCTTCTACTCCTTTTTTGCTTATATCTTTATCACCCTGTTACCGCCGGTCTTCGGCCTCAAGGGCGCGGTGGTGCACGTTACCATCTGGCAGATCGCGCAGAGTGTCCTGATCTATCTGGGCATTCCCTTTTTCAGCGGGATGCTGACCCGCTTCATCATGCTGAAAATAAAAGGCAAGGAATGGTACGAAACCAAATTCATTCCGAAAATCAGTCCGGTGACCCTGGCCGCGCTGCTTTTCACGATCATCATCATGTTCTCGCTTAAAGGCAAGGTCATCGTCAAATCGCCGTCCGACGTGCTGATCATCGCCGTGCCGCTACTGATCTATTTCGCGGTGATGTTCTTTGTCTCGTTCTATATGGGTCGCAGGCTTAGCGGCGACTATAAAAAAACCGTCACCATCGCTTTCCATGCCGCCGGCAATAACTTCGAACTGGCCATCGCGGTGGCCGTCGGGGTCTTCGGTATCAGTTCCGGGCAGGCATTCACCGCGGTCATCGGCCCGCTGGTCGAAGTCCCCGCCTTGCTCACCCTCGTCAATGTCGCCCTCTGGTTCCAGCGGAAATTGCAGTGGAAGACGGGCGGAGAATAGGGGCTGGTTGCCGGAATTCAGTTGTGAGTATTGATTTACAAACCGGTCACAGTACTCTCCCTCCTTTTTAAGCAGGGATTAAGGGAGAATTCCCACATTGCGTTCTTGTAGTCCTCGCGATGGTATCTCCTTTTCTATATAATGAAAGTAGAATGGTTGTTAGTTCCCTCTCCCCAGCGTGGGAGAAGGCTAGGGTGAGGGGGTACCAAGAAATCTACTCCCTAATATTCTCGGCAAACCAAAAGGAACACATCAACATGACAAACCCCAAAAATCCCGATTACATCGAAGCCGACAAGGCCGGCCGCCTGGCACTGCCGAAGGCAATGACTGACAAGTACGGTGTCAAGCCCGGCGAACGCGTCTTTATTACCGAAAATCAGGGCCGCCTCCAGCTCCAATTCCCCGCGCGGTTGGCCAAGCTCTACATCGAGCCTACCAGTTACTGCAACCTCGACTGCCGCACCTGTATCCGCAACACCTGGCAGGAGCCGATGGGCCGCATGTCGGAGTCGACCTTCGCCCGCATCATCGAAGGGCTTAAAACCTTCTCGCCGCTGCCCAAAGTCTTCTTCGGCGGCTTCGGGGAACCGCTCTTCCACCCTAAAATCCTCGATATGGTGGCGCAGGCCAAAAAACTCGGCTGCGAAGTGGAACTGATCACCAACGGCACCTTATTGACCAGAGAAACCTCGCGCGAACTGGTCAAGCTCAAACTGGACATGTTGTGGGTCTCGCTCGACGGCGCCGAACCGGAAAGCTATACCGATATCCGCCTCGGCGCCACCCTGCCGAAGGTGCTGGAGAACCTGACCTATTTCCGCGAGGCGATCCTCAACGGCGGCGCCGGCGATAACCTGCGCTATTTACGGGCTGATTCCAACACGAAAATCGGGATCGCCTTCGTGGCGATGAAACGGAATATCAAGGATCTGCCGAAGGTGCTGGAGATCGGCCAGCGCGTCGACGCCAGCCGCTTCATGGTCACCAATGTGCTGCCCTATTCCCGGGATATGATGNNTACGAGGCGATCCGCAAGATCTACGGCACCTGGGCCGGGATCAATTCCAAAAACGCCCGCGACCGCTGCCCGTTCATCGAGGACGGCGCCGGGGCAATTAGCTGGGACGGCAATCTCAGTCCGTGCCTGCCGTTGATGCACAGCCACACCAGCTTCCGCGGCTACCTGCAATTTGAAGAACGCTATTCGGAACGGTGGATCGTCGGCAATGTTGAAAAAGAAGGCCTGCCGGAGGTTTGGAATAAACCGGAGCACATCGCCTTCCGCGAACGCGTGCAAACCTTCGACTTTTCCCCCTGCTGCACGTGCGGTAGCTGCGAACTCTCCGAAAAGAACAACGAAGACTGCATGGCCAATATCTTCCCCACCTGCGGCGGCTGCCTCTGGGCGCAAGGGGTTATCCAGTGCCCGTAGTTAGTCCTCTCGCCCCAACGCGGGAGAGAGCTAGAGAGAGGGGAAATTTTAAGTCTCAATAATCAAGAAGGCGCAGGCTGGGTGGAGCGAAGCGAAGGCCTACCCCTCGGTTAGTCCCCTGGCCCTCGATGGGAGAGGGACAGGGAGAGGGTGAAACCGTTGTCTAACTGATCCTTGCGGTCATTACCATTATAATCAACACAATGCGCTATAATATAAAAATAAAAGCTGAAGGCTGATAGTTGAGTCCGAAGACGAAATACTTTTGACTTTCGGTCAAAACGTACTGATCGCTATATTTCAAAGGAACAACATGATCCCCGTAAAAACCTATGCCTATATCCTCATCCTCCTCGTCACCCTCTGGCCCCTTTTTCTCCTGTTCACCCCCATGCCCTTCTATAAAATCGCCATCCTCATTGCCCTCAGCATCGCACTCCTGACCCTCGTCTGGAATTTCTGCACCAGCAAAGAAACGTCGTTCGTAAACGGCGTCGCTATTATCTCTGCCACCATGACCAGCGGCTGCGCCAATATCACCATTGTTTATTTATTACCCTATCTGCTCGTCGTCTATGTGATCTGCGTTTTCCAATCTGTCATCGGCCTCGTTCGCGGCCGCTCCTACACCCAGGCCCAATGGATCAAATTCACCGACAAATACTACGCTATCCTCTCCAACAGAATGAAAAAGCAGTAGAAAAAGTTAACCTTGAATATTTCAAAAATACTAGTGTAGTGTTTTTATGATCGCGTTACAATCTTTCGCAGCTAAATCATTGTAAATATATTACTGTTATACTATACTACTGGTTTTGATTTTTTCCCATCAATTTCCTTTATAATATCCATTGCCACTTCAATAACTTCTTGAGGCGCATTGTATTCATCCCCATTAATCATTTTTAATGCTACTATTAAAGGTTCAACATAAGGAGCACACTGAGAATCAATTAATATTTGTAAACTTTTGTTAGCGAAGCCCTCGGCTGCTGCAGATGTAAAAAAGGAAATCAATTCTTTCGGACATTGTTTCCCAAGTTCATCAACATTTAAGAAATTAGGAGCTATTTCCAGAGCTTCTTTCCATTTACCCTGTGCAGCCATTATGACAGCAAGTGTATGTTGATAATAAGGAGATGCTGGCGAATTCCTAACTACGTCGCGAACTAGCGTCTCGGCATATTGGAAACCGAATTTTAGTGCCGGTTTATATATTGCCCAAGCAAGAGAGTTCATAGTTTCATCTGTTTTTCCCGCTGCTTCAAGATATTTAAGTGCGGTATCGTACATCTCTTCAAAATTAACGGATCTCCTTATTTGGACACCCATTAATTGTGCCCGTACTTCCGAATAATCAGGATTAATGGTAATGGACTTTTTATAGGCCTCCTCAGCTTCTTGATATCGTTCCAATTTTTCATCAAGAAGATAGCCCAATTGAGCCCAAGCCGTATAACAATCTGGTTTAAGGCTAATAGCCTTGCGGTAGGCTTCTTCCGCCTCTTTATACCGTTCTAGTTCGCGACAAAGGAGATCTCCCAGCCTTTCCCACACCCAGTGTTCCTTTGGATCGACATTTATAGCCGTTCGATAAGCTTCCTCTGCCTCTTGGTACCGTTTAAGTTTACTATGTAAAAGTCCTCCTAATTGAGCCCATGCCCATGCGTAATTGGGATTAATACTTATTGATTTCCGATAGGCTCGCTCAGCCTCCTGATAATTCCCCAACTTTTCGTGTAAAAGATATCCTAAATTTGCCCAAACTGAATCGCAATTAGGATCTAGCCTAATCGCTTCTTTATAAGCCTTCTCAGCCTCTTGATAACGTTCAAGTTCATCACAATATAAATCCCCTAACCTTTCATATGCCCAATGTTCCGTTGGATCAATATCAATAGCCGTTCGATATGCTTCCTCTGCTTCTTGGTAGCGTTTAAGCTTATTGTGCAAGAGCCAACCCAATTGTGCCCAAACCCAAGCATATTTTGTATTAATTTTAATTGCCTTACGATAATCAACTTCAGCTTCTTGATATCTTTCCAATTTCTCGTGTAAAAGCTTCCCTAAATGACCCCAAACTGTAAAACAATCGGGTTCAATACTGATTGATTTGCGATAGGCCTCTTCAGCCTCTTGGTATCGGTTAAGTTTATCGAAATAAAGATCACCTAACTGTTCCCACACCCATTTATGCTTCGGATCAATACTGATTGATTTACGATAAGCTTCTTCAGCCTCTTGATAACGCTTGGTTTTATCATGCAAGAGCCATCCTAAATGTGCCCAAACCCAAGCGTATTCTGGATTAATGCTGATAGCCTTCCTATAGTATTGCTCGGCCTCAGGGTATCGTTCTAGATTTCTATGTAAAAGCCATCCTAATCTTGCCCATGCCCAAAAATAATTTGGATTAATACTAATTGCATGGCGATAGGCTTCCTCCGCCTCAGTATAACGCTCAAGTTGTGAATGTAAAAGACACCCTAGTTGAGCCCATAGTTCTGGACTATCTGATAATTTCGATAACTTTATTTTTATCGATTTTTCCGTTGATAATGCTATACGTTTCAATTCCGCAGCACTATGATTATTCGAGTATTTATCTTTATTTTTTTCCTGCTTATTAGCGTATGGTTTAACACTATCTAGTATATCGGTGAAATCTGACCGGTCAAAGAATTCGGACGTTGTAGACTCAATAATCAAGTACTTATCCCGATCACTATGGACTACATTAAAAACCTGTTTATAAGTTTCAACGTGGAATTTGCCATCTTCGCGTCCGATAGAACATGCTTCCAAACTCAGCGATGCCATTTTTGAGGCAAGCTCTTTCCCTTCATAAAAATCTACCATAAAATGAACAACCGCCTGAACTCGATCTGATGGTATATGACTTCTCCTCATCAGATAGTAAATATTGTAAAGTCTTTCAGCTACCTGATATGTTTTCTTTGTCCCAATTTCTTTCGTTGCGACTACAGCGCCACGGAATACGAGCCTATTTAAAAAGGCACTTGCTTCTCTTACGGTAATTCTGGCCTCTTGAGCGATTTGATGCGCCGTCGCAGGTTCCCATATACCTGCCAAAATAACAAAAACCTTTCTTTCCATAGGTGGTAAGTTTTCTATATTGCTTTTGAAATAGTTCGTATACTCATCTACCAGAAGAGTTAAATTATCCATCAATTCTTTGAAAGTATTTCCAGCTGCAAAATCTGAAATAATTGTGAGTAATCGAGGGTTACCGCCAGTAAGGATTTGTATGGGTCTTATTTTTTTATAACTGATGGACTTCCCAGTTACAACTTCCCACAATTTTTGGCATTCGTCAGTATTAAGTGGCTCCAAATTTTGAATCCTAAACATTTCATACAACGGTTCGCCCACTTTTTCAATTCCACCGAATTTTTCCGTGGCGGTACCAATTAGCATGATCCTAGGCTCATTCAGAAGCGTGTGTCGAAGTTTCCATTTGTCAT